>CAMAVF010000178.1 GCA_945861445.1 Planctomicrobium piriforme
TGCTCCGAATGATGATCAGCCACACGCATACTCGCCTCCATACTCCGAAGATCCATGATCCATGCCCGATTGGCTGGATCGTATGGAGTCTGGGTAGATGGCGCAAGTCAGGGTAGTGGCGCGCGACTAATTTTTGTGGTTGGTATAAGATGGGCACTCTTGCCCGTCGCCTTTCATACTTTCCGAGGCATCCACAGATTTCGCAGATGAGGATCCAATCGGATCACTAATGGCACTTGGGCGAATGAAGACGGGCTGGGAAGCCCGTCCTACGTGGATCCAATCTGTGAAATCTGCGAAATGTGTGGATGACAATGACTACGAATAAGCGTCGTTGATCGGGCCTCCCTGCCCGTCCGAGACGCGAAACGTCTCGAACTCGAAGACAATGCATTGAAACCACGAATCACACGAATAACACGAATAGGAAGTCCCCATTCGTGTTATTCGTGTGATTCGTGGTTACCAAAAATCCTCAAAGCGGCGCCAATGGTGGGACGACCACGGGGCGTTTGGTGGGCGGTGGTGGCCGGTCGAATCGATACGAGAATGCGCCCAACAGGCCGCCGAAGGGAACTTGATGGCACTTGCGGCACTGCTCGATTGCCCGGATGGCTCCGACCATTCGCAGTCCGTGCGGTGACGGTTCGGTGATCAGTTCTTGTCCCTTGCGAAGTTTTTCTACGGCGTCCAACTCGAAGGCTGACGCCGGTCGAGTGGGAGCATCGCGTAACTCGTCCATCGCGGGCAGATGCTCTGAGACATAGACGGCGGCGGGGCGGTGTTTCAGCAGGCTGACCAGTTCCAGGCGGGCCAGTTTCCAGCCCTGAGATTCCACGGTCGGCACTTTTTGTTCGCAATAGGGCTCAACTGGAGTCCGGTAGGCGTGGGACTGAAAACCGCGTGCTTCCAAATTCGCATTGACGCCTCCCAACGAATTGGGCGGTGCAAAGCTGATGACGTTTTCGCGATGATGGTTTTGCAATACGGCGGAATCAGGTGCATTTCCGACTGTTGTTGTGGCAATGGCATCCAAATTCGCAGGGGGATTTTTTGCGAGGTCCGACGGCTCAGGCTTGGGCGAGCCGTCTGGTTCGATCTTCGGAGGGGGTTGACTCTGTAATGCGGGCGGATCGTCCTCATCGACCTTACGATCGTAGACTTCAAAATCATACTCGGAGAGCGGACGCATTGCCGGCAGCCGTCCCCAACCCATTGCCGGCAGCCGTCCCCAACCCATTGCCGGCTGTGCCACAAAGTCGCCAACAAATCCCGCATGAACCTGAGCGAGCGCCTCAAACGCGCGCTGGCGTCGAGTGCCTCTGTAATCGCCTCCACCACCCGTGTATCCGAGTCGATACGGAAACTCACGAAATGCTATTTCTTGTGCCGCCAGCGACCGCGCATCAAACTGGGGATGTTCAACCGCTGCGTGGTCTTGATTCTGACCACTTTTCTCGGATCGAGAACTTGCATGATCAACGGATCCTCGCTCGTAGGCGAGTCTTGGTTTCAGATCGGTGGCGGGGAACTTGGCCAGCATCCGCTGATGGCCGGCATAGATCGACCGATAGTTCATCATCGACAGACCGTAGGCGGCGCAGACGCAGCCCAGGTAGCACACCAGGATCGTTCGCTGTCGATATTTCAAGCTCCACACGATCAGCGTTGTCACAAACACCATCAGGAACAGCGTGAAGACCGCGGGCGGATGATTGACGAAGGCATGCCAGTAAAAGAGGTATACCCCCCAGGCCACGGTCCACAGCGGAAACAACCAGCGCAACCAGGTTGGCATCAGCAGCAGGGCCGACGCCAGCAGCAATGACACGAGAATGAGTGAATCGTAGAACATCACGAGTTCCTGAAAGCAGTCACAAACGGTTTACGAGTTAGCGGTCGAAGCTCCGTCCACCGGAGGAATTGTCTCCCCTCGCCCCAGTAATCTGGGGAGAGGGCTGGGGTGAGGGGCACGATCAACCGTTAACGCTGAGTCCTGAATTTGCAGGGGGAAAAGGTCTTTTGGATGAGGTGATCTCAATGACTCTCGCCAAGCCCCTCACCCCCGCCCCCTCTCCCCGGCGTACCAGGGCGAGGGGAGATGAATGCTCGTTCCTTCACATCTGATGAATTCGAATCGCACATTGCCTAACCAGACGAAAACCGCACGACTCAGTTCCGTGTAATCGCCTCGTGCAAATTGTAGAGCACACGGGCAATCGACGTCGTCGCGGCCAGTTGAGCCCGGTCGAGATCGGCTGAGGCGGCGGCTGCTCCGATCTTGAGCAACTCTTCGGCTGCGGGATTTTCTGCCTGATATTCGACCAGGTGCTTCTGGTACATCTCGGTCAGAATCTTCACTTCTTCTGGACGCGGTGCGCGGGACAGCAAGTGCTGATAGGCGAATTGCAGCCGCGTGCCGATATCTGGGCCCCCTTCACGCAGCATTCGCTCGGCCAGCTTGCGGCTGGCTTCGACGTAGGTGGGGTCGTTCAACAGGACCAGGGCCTGCAGCGGCGTGTTGGAACGGGTCCGTTCGACCGTGCATTCCTCCCGCGTCGGGGCGTCGAATGTTTTCAGGCTGGGATGCAGGAAGGTCCGGCACCAATAGGTGTAGAGGCCGCGGCGATAGAGTCCTTCGCCCTGATCGTTCTGCCATTCGCGCATCGGGAAATTCAAGTGCGACCAGTACCCGGGCGGCTGATACGGTTTGGAACTGGGTCCGCCCAGTTTGTGGATCAACAGGCCGCTGGTCGCGAGGGCGTTGTCGCGGATGATTTCGGCATCGAGCCGGAAGCGTCCCTGCCGGGCCAGCCAGTTGTTGAACGGGTCAACGTGCTTCAGTTGTTCGCTTACCAGGGACGATTGCTGATAGGCCCCCGACATGACCATCAACTTGAGGGTCCGCTTCACGTCCCAGCCGTGGTCTATGAAATCCAGGGACAGCCAGTCGAGTAACTCGGGATGCGTCGGCCATGCGCCTTGAGCTCCGAAGTCTTCGAGCGATTTGACCAGTCCCTGCCCAAATGTCAGCTTCCACAGGCGATTGACCATGACGCGGGCGACGAGTGGGTTGTCGCGGCGGACGAACCATTCAGCCAGGTCGACGCGCGTCTGGCGTCGATCGTTGGCTGGGGGTGCATTCTGCAAAAATTGAGGGACTGCCGGGGCGACGACTTCACCTGTCTCGTCCAGCCAGTTGCCACGTGGCAGCACGCGAATCATTCGCGGCGCCCCGGCGGTCGACACCAGCGTCGTGCGAATTGTCGTCAGGAAATTCTTCTTCTCGGCCTCAATGTCTACCAATTGCTTTCGCAAGCGAATTAGTCCCGGATCGATCGTCTTGTAGTAGTCGGACAGTGTCTTTAATTGCTCGGCGTTGCGCTGTGCTGCTGCGACCTTCAGTGCGGCAATGACATTGTCTGGCAGTCCGTGGTCATTCAGAGTGGGCTTATCGTCGGCAGTCAACGCCAGACGAAACCGCCCGATGACATGTTGCGGGGCAGTCGTTGACTCGTGCTTCAGGCGGATCGTCAAACGGGAATCCGCAGTCATGGCGATCGGTTCGGCAAAGAGGAACGCCGCCTTGCGGTTCTCGGGCTTCTCGTGACCACTGACGGCCCAGCCCGTTTCGGGCTTGTCATCGAACGCATGCGCGACAGGAAACGAATTCTGTTCGAAGTCCGCGACGCCGGACGCAATCTTGACGGGACGCGGTTGATCTACCACGGTGGGCATGACAGTGACTTCGATCCCCGTCAGCACGAAATTCCCGTTCCCCCTGGAGAGTCTCCCCTTGGTCATGGTGGGATGCGTCAACGCTTCCAGTCGCAGCCCCGTCACTCGCGGCAGGTCCGTTCCCAGCGTGACGACATAAGTATCTTTGACGGGATTCTCACCGGAGCTCAGGAGCGACTGGTCCTCCTGCAGGGTCAACGTGGCTTTCGCCGTGGATTCGGACTGGAGCGGCTTGGCGACATTCCAGACCGGCTTTTTCTTCGCCAGTTCGGTGATCGCGGCAAGTTCCCATTTGGATTGATTGAACGCGACATCGTTATTCACAATCTTGGTCGGATTTTCGAGCTGAGCTTTGATCGCCTCAATCTGTGCATCGAGTTCCAACTGCCGGGCCGTCTGTTGTGGCGTGGGGATCGGGGTGCCGGCCTGGACGCCGACCGCCGTTTCCTGAATGTCGGCGAAGAATGACGCGAGACTGTAAAAGTCCTTGGCGCGGAACGGATCAAACTTGTGATCGTGACATTCGCAGCAGCCCATCGTGGACGCCATCCAGACGGCGGAAACATTCCGCACACGATCGGCGGAATACTTGGCCATATATTCCTTGGCCTGGGCGCCCCCTTCGCGAGTCGTCATCAGCAAGCGGTTGTAGCCCGATGCAATCCGCTGCTCGGTCGTCGCATTGGGCAGCAGATCACCGGCGAGTTGCTCGATGGTGAACTGATTGAACGGCTTGTTGTTGTTGAACGCTGCAATGACGTAGTCGCGATACATGTCGCGATCTTCGTGATTGTCGCCGTGGAAGCCGTTGGTATCCGCATAACGGACCAGATCGAGCCAGAACATGGCCATCCGCTCGCCGTAGAAGGGCGAATCGAGCAGATGATCGATCAGTTTCTCGTAGGCCTCGGGGGACTTGTCGGCGACGAAGGCTTCGACGTCTTGGGGCATGGGGGGCAGGCCGAGCAAGTCAAAGAACAACCGCCGAATCAGGGTCCGGCGATCAGCGGCCGTGGAGGGGGCCAATCCCTTCTCTTTGAGTTCCGCGAGAACAAACCGGTCAATGTCGTTCCGCACGAAATCCGGCTGATCCACAGTGGGGATTGGCGACAGCGTCGGGGCGATGTAGGCCCAGTGGCCCTTAAATTCGGCCCCTTGTTCGATCCAGCGTTTAATGAGTTCGATCTGTTCCGGGGTCACCTTCTTGCCGGTCGAAGCCGGAGGCATGCGTTCTTCCGGAGCTTCGGACGTCAGCCGCGAGATGATCTCGCTCTCGCCCGGTTTTCCGGGAACGATGACGTGCGGGGCGCCGCCGAGACCCTGTAAGCCCTCTTTGGTATCCAGCCGCAAGTCGGCCTTCCGCTTGTTCTGATCGGGGCCGTGGCAGGCAAAGCAGGTTTCCGACAGGATCGGTCGGATGTCACGGTTGAAATCGACCTTCCCCGCAGGCGTTTCCGCCTGAAGTGCTGAGGATTCAAAACCCACGACACATACAATCCTCAGCACGAGCGTCCAAAGTTTCCAACCCATCACGACATACCCCGTATGATGCAGATGTTTAAGAACCCCTAACAAAACCGGTTGTGGGAGGTTCAGAACCGCGATATTTCAAGCGGTTCTGAACTGACGCAGAGGTTTTGTTAGCGTTTCTAAGTGTGTGAGCTCGAACTATCGATCAATTCACTTTAGCCGACGTTTCGTTCACAGGCCAGTACAACCGCCGCCTGCTTGGCCACCGGCGGTGTGACGAACTTGCGAACTTCATTGCCTGCCATCAGGACGAAGAAGACTCCATAGAACAAGGCACAGATCACCAGCAACCCGCATCTGATTTTCGACGGACGCAGTTCCTTTGGCAGCAACGTGGTATTAACGATCAGCACCTGCACGGAAGAAATCGCCAGCACCAGATTGGCCATGAAACCCAGGAATTTGAAGAGCGACATGGCTTCGCCGGACAGGACTGCGATGCAGCCCCAGATCGTCGCCAGCAGCAGGACGAAATAGTAGACGCGGCTGATCTGCCCCTTGGTCCGTTCACGCACTTTTTCGCTGGCCACCCACCAGATATCGGTGACGGTTCGCACCATCACGTCGGTATTCCCCAGATGCGTGGAGAACAGAATCCAGAACCCATTCAGCAATGCCAGATACCAGAAACCCGACCACAGTCCCGACATGGCGGCGGCCTGCTGAGTCCCCGTGTTCAGACCTTCCATATTCGTCCCGGGCGGAATGAGGGCCGTCGCCAGGTTCACATTCAGAAACATCCCCAGGAAGCATCCCAAAGCCCACAGCCAGATCTGGTCGGCTTTGGCATAAGTCCACCAGGTTTTCCAACGTCGCATGTTCTCTGTGGTAATCGGAAAGACGACGCCCGTGCCGGCCACCGTATGCTGTTCTGAGCCGACTGCGGTGCCAATCGAACCGACCAGGCTGCCCATGCCCATGCCCTTGTCGCGGAACCAGTTGGAAATCGTTAAGTTGCCGATGCCACCCGCTCCCGCGGTCGCGGCCAGCGTCCCCAATAAGAGCAGGTCCGTTGTTTCGATCCATTTGGTGAGCGAGACTGATCCGCTGAATACCGCGATAATGTTATGCACCGGAAAGAAGCCCCAGAAAACCGCCACCCAGTTGCTCCACGGCACGAACATCACGTTGGCCAGGGTCAGGAAGACAAAGATGTAGGCAATCATCCCCCAGGACAGCCGTTCCAGCATCAGCTCGATCGTTCCGCCGAAGCAGAGCAATGCCACGCCCAGGGCGATCGTCAGGTAGGTGAAGATCAAGACGGTTCCGGAATCGCTGGCCAAACCCGTGCGATGAAACAAGCCTGCAAAGATGACGGGGCCGCACGACGCCGCGAGTGCGGGAACCCCCAACTGTGCGATCGTCATGAGGCTGTACAACCAGCCCCAGAACCGCGAACTGGGACGCAGCCGCATGATCCCGGTGACGATGGGTTCGCCGGTATACAGCGTGTAGCGAATCCCTTCCAGGTTCAAGACCATCTGCAGAATGATGGCGGTGGTCGCAATCCAGAACACGGACATGCCATGTTTGACGGCGGCGGCCGGCCCCACCAGCCATTCGCCGCCGCCGATGGAACTGGCCAGCAGAATGGCACCGGGGCCAATGGTACGAAACAGGTTCTTGACGTTAAACGGCAGCGGTTCAGGCAAGTCCGCCACGCGCCACGGTGGCAAATCACCCGCGTGACGCTTTTCATAAACCGCCGGCGATGGCGTTTCGGCCATGGAGTTTCCTTCAGGCGAGGCACTTGAGAGAATGTATTGTCAGGTCACAACAGAGTATCTGGATGCGTCCTGCAAGGGAACCGTTAGAGCGGTCAGGGGTCGCGTTTGCCACGAGCTCAGCTTTGGGCCGGACTGATCCATTTCGGGGCTGCTGGCATCTGGTGATTTTGCAGGCGTTGCAACAAGTCCTCAGGGTCTGCGGAGACCACGAACAGACCGCGGTGCGCGGGCTTGATGAAGCCGTCGGCGATCGAGCGGTCAATGAATTCCAGCAGGGCATCGAAGTAGCCGTTGGTGTTCAAGATGCCGATCGGTTTCGAGTGCATTCCCAACTGCGCCCACGTGATCACTTCGAACAGTTCTTCGAATGTCCCGTAACCGCCCGGCAGAGCGATGAAGCGTTCGGAAAGCTCGGCCATTAAGGCCTTGCGGACGTGCATGGTGGGGACGACCCGCATGTCGCGAACCCCGGTATGCAATAATTCCACGACAGCCAGCTTCTCCGGAATCACGCCGATGACATTTCCCCCGGCACCCAGTACAGCGTCGGCAATGACACCCATCATCCCCACGCTGCCACCGCCATAGACCAGTCCCCACCCACCCTCGACCAGGGCCTGCCCCATCGCGGTCGCCGCCTGACGGTAGACAGTGTCCTGGCCGAAATTCGAACCGCAGAAAACGCAAATATTGGGCATGGTGTCGGCCGGGGGTTTGGTTGCGGGTGGAAAGGGATAAAATAGGAGATCCAACAGAGCGGCGGCAATCGAACGACCGATGCAGATCGCCAAACACCCGCTGATAGGCTAAATTGACTTCGGCCGGAGTTTGACCCTTGGAAAGTCTAACAAAACGAGTTCTGGGCGTTTGCGGAGCGCGACGAGTCATTCAGACTCCATGCGTTCGTCGCCCTCCTCAAACGCCTGGAGCTGGTTGTTTTTGCTGCTTAGTCTGCTATTTCGTCGCTGGTGGTGTTTCGATTTCGAAATGCCAGTCCTGCATCTCCCAATCGTCGTATTCAAGGGGTGCCCCGCGGCTGGGTGTCAACCGAATTTCCAGCCGGTTCTTTCCCGGTTGCAGGGCCTTCATTGGTACTTTGATCCGCAGGCGTTGTGGTTGACGAGCGGTTCCGCGACCGGTGACTTCGGTATTGAGCACCGCGATCCGACGAGAGTTCACCGACAGCTCGGTCGTCAGCTCACCGGCTTGCAGGCGTTTCAGCCAGGGATGATCCAGAGTCCCTTTGCCCGCAGGTTCCAAATCCACCGCGGTGAGCGAGATGTAGGCGGCGCCCTTGGGGATGTCTTGAAGATTGAACTCGCGCGTGAGCCCAGTTCCGTCTGGGATTCTTGTTCGCAAAGCCAACTTCACTTCATCTCCCACATGATACGGCCGGCCTTCCAGCACCCATTGCATCCCGTAATAGGCCGGCCGCAGCCTGCGGATTTGCTTCCAGGGAATCGTCAATCGGCCACACAACGGATGCTCCAGTGTGCAGGACTGGGGGCCGATGGCGACCAGGGCACCGGACAGCGAATCGGGAACCAGTTCCGATGACGTATTGCTCCAGGGCTGCAGTTCCACCTGCAGCATTCTGCCCGTCACCGCGCGAGTTTCTATGGGCCTGACGCCGAGGTGCAGGCAGGACAGATCGGGCCACGGCACTGCGGTGTTCCGTGCGTTGGCCTGCAATTCCATAAAGGAACTGCGCAACGCGACAAGCTGGCCGAACAACTGATCGCCGGTCGCCAGGTCGACCTGATCGCGTTTTCGATCGACGCTTTCGATCGGCGAATCGGGGACAGCTTGGGTGATTGCAAAATCATCGATCCAGACTGCCGAGTTGCTGCCCGTGATCGCGAACTTCACCGCCGATAACTTTAGCAGTGTCGGCGCGGGCCACTGACCTGCGGCCAATGGAAAATCATCCAGGGCCAGTCGCACCAATCCGGGCTGAATGGCGACCGCCAGCGTATGCCAGCCGGGACGGCGGGCAATGACGTGCCGCTGCCATCCCCCCGTTTCCGGACCCTTGAACTCGTACCAGTCGGCTTTGCCAATCAACGACACCTGCAGTTCATGCACCGCTTGTCCGTCGGTGACTTGAAGCGATGCGGTGCAGGTGCCTGGCTCCTTCAATTCAGGGGGAAGAAAAAAACTGAATTCCAGCCAGCCCTGTTCGAGAGGTTCCGACAATTCGTACCGCATCGGGACGTCGGCCGAACACCTGAGACTATTCTGTCCCGATCGAGCGTGTTCGTGGCTCGCCGCCAGGCTGCTGTTTGGAGTGCTCCGCCAGCCAGCAGAATCGTCCTCAAAGTCCTGGTATACGACACAGCGAGTACCAGCCGGATGGGCCACCTCGGCCAGCGCCGCAAGCGGCAATCGGACTGGCTCTTCAAAGGCCCCCTGCCAATCGAGACTGGTCAGCTTGGGATTTGACGTGGAATCGGGATGCTCGGTGGAAATTTGCCTGGCGTGAAGGACATCGCCGTTGATCAACTTGAGACGTTTCCAACTTCGATCAGGCAGCGAGCGCGGGGCGTAAGGCTGTTCCAGGCTCTGGATTTTGTCGAGTGAAACGATCCCTGAAGCGGTCGATTGAAATTGAAACCCATTCGCCAGGCTGCCGGTCAACACACCCGTCGCTCGCCGGCCGTCTCGCAACAAAGTATCAAACCGCGGACCGTCACCGTGGGCCACGGCCGGCCCCATGGAAATCAGGATGAGACTGATGATTCGACGCAACACTGGAGGTCTCGTTGTGATGATCCGTTGGTCGCTTCGTGAGGGATTGTTCCCAGGGAAACGGCTTCCGCCTGACCTGCAGCGGCGACCGCCATCACGATGGTGTCCGGATGGACGTCCAGACTAACGAATTGTAACTTATGGACTCTCACAAGACCTCTGCGTCAGTTCAGAACCGCGTGACATGTCGCGGTCCTGGACTTCTCACAACCGGTTTTGTCAGGGCTTCGTACTCATGGACCAGCCCTCTCAATGTGGCTCTGAGGGAAAAAATTCTGCCAGGCAGGTGTGATTTCTGAAAAACAGCGAAGATGCGTTACCTTTTCGCTTGGCTCTGGACGACAACATGGTTATCATTTGCGGCTTCCCGCGCGAGACGTGTGCAGGAAGAGAATCTGATTTTTGCTGCCTGAACAGGCATTCGATGAGCCCTGCGGACGGTCTCACAACAAATTAGCAAGTGTGTCGATCGAGGAGGTTTGTGTGGTCAAGCTGCGAGTGCGGGAAAAAGAATCGATTCAAGAAGCGGTCCGTCGTTTTCGTAAGTTGGTGGAGCACAGTGGCGTGAAGAAGGAAATGCGCCGCCGGGAATACTACGAAAAGCCCAGCGACATGAATCGTCGTGCCCGCCGCCGCGCTGAGCGCCGCGCCCGCATGGCCCGCCTCGCACCCCCGTAAATCGGGCCGCGATGGAATTTAAAGACCACTGAAGCCCCGAGAAATTCGGGGGTTCAGTGGTCTTTTTTCGTTAAATGACCAATACGCTCTAACAAAACCTCTGCGTCAGTTCAAAACCGCGTGAAATATCGCGGTCCTGAACTTCCCACAACCGGTTTTGTTAGGCGTTCTAAGTTTTGAATTGCCTAATGTCTAATGTCTAATGACTAATGTCTAAAAGGATGGCATGCGAGCCCAAAGTGGTAGCACGCGCCCCAACGGGACAGATGCGTCGAGTGAGATTACGGGGGTAAAAAGTGGTCTCGACTCCGTTGCCTTCACACCATCACACCGTTTCGACATCGCTGTCAGTACTTTGACTCGCCCGATCCGATCTTAAGTCTATTTAGCCAATAGATTTACGAAAATAGTACAACTCCCCGGAACTCAGAGCTTCCTGGCAGACTCTGCGGGCCAGCTGCGATTGAATCATCGCCTTGGTCCGGGAGGCCGATCCGAAATGAAAGCCGACTTTGTGACGTGTTCGGCTGGTTTCGATTCCGCATCCTGACTGCGCGCTATGAATTCTGGAATGACTGCCAACGGGGAGATTGCGACGAACCCTGGTTCGAGTCCGCCTGCCTCGCTGCGGCGAATCGTCCTCTTCGGCACCTTCGCGTTGTTGTCGAGTGCGGGGATCGTCTGCTGGATGGGCAATGTCCACCGGGAAAGTCATTCCGGATATCTGCACTCCGTCAATGAATCGATCACCGCGGGACGCCAGGCGCGTATCACTCAACTGCTGGTAAAACCGGGTCAGGTGGTGACTCCGGAAACCCCGCTCCTTGTCTTACGCGATATTTCTCTGGAAGCCTCACGCATCAATCAGCAGACCACAATCGCTGCCTTGGAAGCCGAATTGCGGCAGGCCCAGGCGCGGGCGTCGGTTGAAATCGCGGATCGCAAGGCGAAACTGGAAGCGGAACTGTTCGAGACGCAATTGAAGCTGGCTGGTTTCGAAGAAAAACGCTTTGACCAGCGATTGGCCCTGTTCGCTTCGGAAAACCGGGTCATGGTGGCTGAGGCCGAAGAACGGCTGAGCGAGGTTCAAGTCGCGTCGAACGGAGAACTGGCGTTGCCGTTTGAGACCCTCACCTTGGCCGACGTTCGCCAACCCAAAGCCAAAAAACGCGACTTCCTGTTTGAACTGCAAGAGCGGGAAACCACCCGCAACAAGGTCGAAACCTCGGAAGCACAGGTCACTTTGTGCGAAGAACGGCTGGCTTTCTTGAAGAAACAGTTGGACGGTGCTCCAGCCCAGATCAACGAAGCGTTCGGGGTGAATGTCATCCAGACGCGAATCACGGCAGCCCAGGCCGCATTGGTTCAACTTGATGCCCAGACCCCGACCTTGACGCTGACGGCGACGAAACATGGGACCGTGGGAGTGTTTGCCAAATCGACCGGGGAAATGGTCAACTCACAAGAGGTGATCGTCGAATTGTTCGACGCCGAGCAACCCTATGTCTTCGCTGAGATTCCCACGAGCAAATTGGCCAAATTCCCTGCCGGAACAGAGGTCGAGCTGTTGTTCCCCGGTCCGATCGCCCGACGGGGGACGATCAGTGAGTTGCCTCCCCAGGCGGCCTCGCTGCCTGGTCCCCGGGAACGACTGGCAGAAAATTGCGGATTGTTGAGGCTGCACATTCTGCCAGCCGGACAGATCTGGCCCCAAGTTCCCTTCGGGACTCGCGTCGAAGTTCGGTCACTCCGGATCGCAACTCGAACTGCCCCACAGAAGCCGGAGCATACTGCCGACGAATAGTGGTTAAACGACAGCGGCTGAATTCTGTGCGGGCGATTCGCCGTTAAGGTTTTTCAATAACGATTTAACAGCAAATATGGATTGATTCGTGTTTCGAGTCGACGGGAGGGCGAGGCTCCTGCCGAGCCGCCGCAGTTGATCGGGAGCCGAAAGACCACGCGGTTCGGCAGGAGCCTCACCCTCCCACGATGCTGGGAATCCTTTCAGGCCTTGCCCTAAGCAGCGAAAACCACGCAGAGTGTTCGGGTCCTGCAATCATCGGCGGCAAATAAGTGCTGCAGCAGCAATCGGTTATAAAAAATCTCGTCGAATTGCTGGACGTCGCCTAAAATAGAAGTATCCCCCGCTCCGATGACCATTGCCCCCGCGAGGATAAACTTCCTGTTTGATTGCCGAGGCGTCCGGTGAGTGAGCCGAGTATCGACATTCCGTTCCGCCCTGGCCAGACCGTGGGCATCGACTTGGGGACGACGTTCTCTTCCGTCTGCCAACTGAATAGCTCGGGTGTTCCCATTCCGGTCAAGAACAACGAGGGACAGGTCACGACGCCTTCCGTTGTGATTTTCGGTGAAAACGGGCAAGTGACGGTTGGACCTGGGCCAGAGCGGATTTCGCAGTCCGATCCACGCTGGGTCGTGCAGTCAATCAAGCGCGAGATGGGCAGTTCCCGATTTTCGCTCAATTACATGGGTCGGCAGCTCAATCCGGAATTCATTTCGGCGCTGATTCTGAAAAAGCTGAAACTCGACGCCGAAAAGCAACTCGGCCCCGTGGCCAATGCGGTCATCACTGTCCCGTACTATTTCAATGACTTGTGTCGTCGGGCGACTCAGAATGCCGGTCAGATTGCCGGGCTGAACGTCGTTGACATTATCAACGAACCGACGGCCGCCACGTTGACCTATGCCTGGTTGAAAGGGGAATTGGGACGTGGTGCAGAGTCCGACAAAGAGAAGACCATCATGGTCTACGATTTGGGTGGCGGAACATTCGATGTGACCGTCGTGCAGTATACGCCCACCCATTTCCGGGTCGTTGCCACGGACGGTGACGTGCGACTGGGAGGTCTCGACTGGACCGATCGAATTGTGCAGCATGTTGGCGACATTTTCGCCAAGCAGGAACATTACGATCCCCGTCAAGATCCCCATCAGAAGCTGATCTTCGAGCAGCGCTGTGAACGTGCCAAGCGGGCGCTTAGCAGTCAGCCGCAGGTGATGGTGGATCTGCCACTCTCCGGCGGCCGGTTGTTGTCGGCTTCGATGACCCGGGCCGAGTTCGAGACAATCACGGCGGACCTCATTCAGAGAACGCGAGACACCACGGAACTGGTGTTGGAACAAGCCGGGATTCTGCCCAGTCAGTTGGATGAGATTCTGCTTGTGGGTGGCTCGACGCACATGCCCATCGTCAACTGGATGCTACGCAGCATTACCGGAAAGACCCCCTCGCGCGACCTCAATCCGGATCTGGCCGTGTCGCAAGGCGCGGCCATTCACGCGGCGATCCTGGAAGCCCGTGCGACAGGTGACCAGACATCGATGGCACATCCCGTGATCAAAAGGCTGCGCGGAATTCGGGCCACCGATGTAAATTCTCATTCACTGGGGATCGTGGTAACCGATCCGGTT
>CAMAVF010000179.1 GCA_945861445.1 Planctomicrobium piriforme
CGTGGATTACGAATACGAACGAAAGGGCACGGCGAGCATCTTCATGTTTGCCGAACCCCTGTCCGGATACCGGCAAGCCACAGCACGTCCCCGTCGGACAAAGGTCGATTGGGCTCTTGAAGTCGCCCATTTGCTCGACACCAGATATGCCCAGTGTCCGACCGTTACTCTGGTATGCGATAATCTGAATACTCACACGAAAGGTGCCTTTTATGAGGCGTTCCCTCCCGAACAAGCTCGGGCCTACATCCGACGGATCCAGTTTGTGAATACACCCAAGCACGGCAGTTGACTCAACATCGCCGAATGCGAACTGAGTTGCCTGACCAGCCAGTGCCTTGCAGACCGACGTATCGGCAACCTGGAATTATTGCAATCAGAAATTGCCGCTTGGTCAAAAAAGACCAACGACAAACAACGCGGAGTCGACTGGCAATTCAAGATCGAAAACGCCCGAGTCAAACTCAAGCGACTCTACCCGAAAATTAAGACTTGACGACGCACTAGTCGGTCGGTTCGGTTGACTCAGTGGGAAGTGAGTTCCTCTTGGCTGAGGGTGCGGTGGCTTGAAGGATGTGCTCGAGTTCCTGCACACAGGCATCCATGGAGATCACGGCTTGCTGAAAGTTCGTGTGCGTGCTGGCCTTGGGTGCTTCAACCCGGAACTCGGCCGCCGCCGTCCGCAGCTTGCCGATCTTTTTACGCAGCATGTGCAAGTAGCCCGCGGGATCCGTGACCCGCGTTTCCAGGGCTCGGGCGGTATCAAACACCGCTCGTACGATGCCCATCAGTTCCGGGAAATCCTCGACCTCGGGGCTGTGCTTGATGAACGTGCGGACCATCCAGGCATGAGCCATGATCTGATCACAACGTATCACGGTTTCCGTGGGAGTCATCATGGCTCTTCGCTGTTGTACTGCAACAGGCTGAAAATCGAACGTGGTTTCAGGCGTTCCCGGCCATTCAGGAACGAGAGTTCGATTGCGAACGCACAACCGACGACGTGGGCCTCGCACATTTCCGCCAGCCGGGCACAGGCTTCGATCGTGCCGCCGGTCGCCAACAGGTCATCGACCAGCAGCACGCGGTCGCCGGGCAATAGTGCGTCCACGTGCATCTGCAGGGTGTCGCTGCCGTATTCCAGATCGTACTTGTAGGTATGAGCTTCGTAGGGCAGCTTGCCCGGCTTGCGGACGGGGACCAGTCGCGCTCCCAATTCAATGGCCATCGGTGCGGCGAACAGGAAGCCACGGGCCTCGGCGGCCAGGATCGCGTCGATCTTCATGTCGCGGAAGGGCGCGGCCAACTGGATCACCGATTGCTTGAAGGCGACCGGATGCGCGAGCAGCGGTGTGATGTCCCGAAACATGATTCCGGGTTTTGGAAAATTGGGGACCGCGCGGATGTAGTCCTTCAAGTTGAGTGCTGTCGTCATGAACCGGGTTTCGCTTTCTGAGCCAATGCTGCCTGAGCCTGCGCCACAAAGGTGCGGGCGGCGGGATCTTGTCCGTAGAGCTGCGTGATCGATTTCCAGATGACTTGAGCTTCGTCCAGACGGCCGGCCGCCGCCTGTTTGTCGGCTCGTGCCAGGGCCGCCTTGACCCACGCGTAACGCTCGTCGGATTCCTTGTCGGCCGGTTGCAATTCGACCAGCAGCCGGTCGCACAGATCATACAGTTTTGCCTGCTCGGGATCACCCGCCAGCAATGTTTTCACCGCCAGCACGGTTTGCGTCGCCCGCAATCCTTCTCCGGCCTCCTGCTGGGCCAGGGCCATCAGCAACAAGCGACGCGGTTCGTTGGCCGCGGCTTCCCCGACTCCCTTGCGGATGCGACTCTTTCGCAGATCCCGTTTCAACGCCGCCAACTGCTCGTAGCTCTCGATCTGTTGCAGATAGGGGGCGACTTGATCCTTCCAGCGCGCGTCATCCTGCTGCACCAGCGGGAGAAAGTATTTTTCGCGTGCCTGCAGCCACCCATCCCCGGCCGGTTGCGACAACAAGGCTTCCCCCTGTTTGAAGCGTTCTTCGGCAGAGGGCGACCAATCTTTGAACCAGAAGAAGCCCCCGACGACGATCAACATCAACATGACGACCAGAAACCAGGTACTGTTGAGGATACTCGTCAGGAGCGGGTGCGTGTCGGCCTTTTCGAGTTCCTGCCGGATCAAGCTTTTCATCAACGTGGCGGGACCTGGGCCGCCGTCCCCACCGCGTCCGCCAGATCCCGCCGTCACGGTTTCGGAATCGACGGACGGCATCCCGGACGAAGTATCGGAATTCAGGACCTGCATCTTGCTGCGAACCTGCTCCAGTCGCCGGGCCACGACATAGGCGTCGGGAAACCGCTTGGCGGGATCCTTGCTGAGCAACTGCTTGACGACGTCTTCGAACCACGACGGAATATCGGGATTCACGAGCCGGGGGGCATCGAAGAGCCCGTATTGATGCTTCTTCAACACTTCGAGAGCCGTATTGCCGGTAAATGGCGGCTTGCCGCACACCATCGCATACAGCACGGCACCCAGGGAATAAAGGTCGCTTTGCTTGGAGGCCCGCTTTCCCTCGGCCTGTTCAGGCGACATGAACTCAGCCGTCCCCACGATGCCGCCGGTGATTGTGAGGCGATCGGTGGCGAAGACCTGGGCCACGCCGAAATCGGTGAGCTTGATCGTTCCGTTGGCAGTCAGCAGCAGGTTGGAAGGTTTCAGGTCGCGGTGGATGATGCCCGCGTCGTGGGCCGCCTTCAAGGCAATGCAGATCTGCACGCCGAAATCGATGGCCGTTTCCCAACTGACCCGCCGCTCGCGACGCAGCAACTGCGTCAGCGTTTCGCCTTCGACGTACTCCATCGAGTAGTAATACGTCCCGTCGTCGACACCACTTGCGAACAGCTTCACAATGTGCGGGCTACTGAGCTTCTGCATGGATTCGATTTCGCGATTGAAGCGTTCGACGAACCCTTCCTCTCGCGCCAGTGTGGCAGGCAGCACCTTGATCGCGGCTTCCTCACCGGTTTCCCGATGACGTCCGAGGTAGACGCTACCCATGCCCCCCGAGCCAATTTTTGAGAGGATCTCGTAGGGACCGATCTGGGACGGATTCATGGGGCAACATACCTGACGCGACTATTTCGGTGCCGCCGCTGACTTCACGCTGGCCCGATTCGCAGTCCACCAGAGATTCCAGGTTCGCTTGTCGTACCCGAAGTCCTCACCCGTCAATTTGCGAAGCGCTGCGAGAACCTCGGTATTCTGGAACTGGCGAGTCACCAACACGGTCCGTTCGCGCGTCACCGGGACGGGGACGGCGGTGGTCACTGTCTGCGGCGGCGCGTTGCCCGGATAGAACGCACCGGGCGTCGTCGCGGAAAGGGGCAGCGGCACGCCCGGAATCGACAACGGAATATCACGTGGGGGCAGCACGATCTCGACCGGCTGTAACAAGGGAGCGCCTCCCTGCGTTGCCAGGTAACCCGTTTGCTGAACCTGCTGACGATACGTATGAGTCGAACTAAGTGCGTCGATCAGATGGGGGACGACTTCCGGATCACCAAAATGGCCGAGTGCCACTGCGGACCGCAGGACCACGTCGTTCAAATCGTCGGACAAGGCTTTGGTGTAGATCGGAATGGCGATGTCTCGAGACTTGCCCGTAATGCCTTCCATCGCCGCCGCTCGGACCGTTGGGGAGTTATCGAATAACGACTGAATCACCAGCGCCTGGACGGCCGCAGTCCCCTGCAGACGAGCCAGCGTGCGTACGAAAATCAGACGCACATCGTCGGACGCATCGTTGCGGAACAACTTGACGAGCGGCCCCACGGCGCTGGCATCGGCGATCTCGGACAATTCCTGCCGGGCCTGCATCTGCCGCGACGGATTGGTGCTGCGCAGCCAACCCTGCCACACGTGCAGTCGCTTGTGCCAGTCGACCTCCGCGTCCCGATGCACGACCGAGGCTTCCAGCAATTCCACTTCCTGCGGGAAGAGATACTTCCCCTTGTATTTGACGTAGCCCTTCAGGGCCATCGACTCATCGCGTGTCATCCATTTGCCATCCTGCCGGATGTGGCCCAGCATGCGATGCGCGCCTTCATGCTCGGGATCGAGCGCCACGATCAACAGCATCTCGGCTTCGCGCTCCTTCTTCAGTCCCTGCTGTTTGCACCATTCCTGCAGTTCCCAATGCGCTTCAACCGTATTGGCTGCCAGGCGAGTTTTCCATTCGTATTCTTCCACAGTCCGATTTCGCCTGGCAAGAAATTCCACATCGTCCTGGCTGACCGTGATGATGCCGCCGGTCAATGTTTCGACGCGAACAGGGCTCGCTGCCAGCCGACCCGGCAGCACCTTATCCAGGAAGACACCGCGCAATTCGCCGCCACCCTTGAGCCGCACGAGATCGGCGCGCGCCACGCTGCCGGAAAGAGTTCCAGCGGCAAGCAGACAATGCAACAGCAAGCGTGTGACCGACCGACTCATGGCGCGGTTCCTGGACGGAAAGCTCACGGGGGGCACCCCGTGGCCAATGGGCGTACTGGTAAGTCTAACGCTCGAACTGGGGCGCGTTCAACAGGATCTCGGTTCCTGAGACTCAGTTTTGCGGTATTGAGCCCGCGTCTCAGCAGAGTCGTTCCAGCGGTTAACCTCTCCCCAGAAGGCAATCTCGGTCTCTGAAATCCAATTTATCCGGAAGTATCCGAAAGCCACCCGCCCGTTTTTCCCTTGCCGTGGCCTGTCGTCAGGGAACGCACTTCCGTTGAGTGTGACCGTTGGCTAGAGTGAATCAATCAGGTAAATGGCAACGTCTGGGAATAACATGAGCAACCGATTCCCCCATTTCCCTGTGGTTTTTCGAAATCCGGCCGCAGTTTTTTTCCGGCAGGTGATAGGCTTGCGAAGCAGATGCAACGCGCTTGCCGGTGGTGCCTCGTGCTCTAAGTGCATCTCAGTTTTGAAGATTGCCGATCCGAATCAACCAATGATCCATACATGGCTTTCCATGCTGGTGCGGACTTACTTGCGGCCAGTCGAATGCAGAACAGTTGTTTGAGCAGAAATGCCGGCGGTGCCGGTCAGTCAAGGAGCAGGAATCATGCGGGTGATCAAGATGCTGCTGGCAGTCGTTCTGGCCGGTTGGCTGGGCGCGACTGAAGTCGCTGCGCAAAGTAATCCGCTGGGCCCGTTGTTGCCCACCAATTCCGCCCTCAGCCGATTGAAGCTGACCCGCATGTGGTGGGGTTCGGCGACGATGGATGCCGGCCGCGACAAGCTGCTGTTTCTGACTCTGGATGACAATCTGTTGTTCGCTCATTCCAGCGGCGGAATCCTGAATTGCTTTGATTCGGAAACCGGTCGCAAACTTTGGGCCAGCAGCCTGGGAGGACAGGATGATCCTGCATTTCCGCCGATTGCCAACGATAAGCTGGTGATCATTGTCAGCGGCAGCAATCTGTTCGCGCTGAATAAGCTGACGGGGGACGTGGTGTGGGAATTCCCGCTGCCGGTCAGTCCCTCCACGTCTCCGATTATTGACGACGAGCAGGTTTATCTGGGGACGTCCGACGGCAGCATGATGGCGTTCGACCTGAATCAACTGTCCTTACGCTTCAACAAGCGGCTCACCGTCGAGTCCGCAGGGCTGGCCATTCGCTGGAAATACAAGATCACGGCGAATATCTACTCGCAACCCGTCACCAGCGGTGAGACGATTTCCTTCGCAGGGACGAACCGCACCACCTACACAGTCAGTCGCGCACGTGACTTGCGGTACACATTCGACACCCCGGCGCCGGTGAGTGCGGGCCTGGCGACCAATCGCGGCTTGTTATATGTCTGCACTGGTGACGCCCGAATCTTCGCCCTGGATGTCATGACGGGTGCCATGCGGTGGCAGACGGTTGTCGGTTCCCCGATCTACGAGACCCCGCGTCTGATTCAGGACGAGCTATTCGTATCGCCTGAAGCGGTCGGCATGTTCCGGTTCCGGGCTCGTGACGGGGCCGAGATCTGGGAACGCCCCGCGCGAGGTATCGAAAAGTTCGTCGGTGCCACCCCAGACGCGATCTTCGGCAGTGACCGGCAGATGAACCTGGTGCGGCTCAGCCGCCAGACCGGCCAGGTGCAGGGAGCACTGGCGCTGAACCGCTTCACGTTGCGAGTGCCCAATGACTTGACGGATCGACTGTACATGGCCACCACCACCGGCATGATCATCGCCCTGCGTGAGCCGGGTCGCGAGCTCCCGTTGTACTTCAAGTTCCCGGAACGTCTGCCGATCATGCCCGAGTTTGCACCAGAAGAAGAAGCCGAGGCCCCGGCAACCGAAGAGAAGCCGGCCGAGGAAAAGCCCGCCGAAGAGAAACCTACGGAAGAGAAACCTGCGGAAGAAAAGCCTGCGGAGGCTGGAACTTCGAAATAGTGCGTGACTTAGCTTAGAACCGCCGACAAAACCGTGGCGTCAATTTCAGGAAGAGTTTTCGCCACGGATTAACACGGATAAATGCAGTGAGAAGCCAATTATTTAAGTGAATTGAAACGGTATTGGTCATCGCCACGATCCTCTTAGAAGACCCCGCAAACGATGATCCAATCCGTGCTAATCCGTGGCTAAAAATCTCCCATTCCATACTTGACGTAGACCTTCACAAGGTCCGTGGCGTTGGATACCGCGTGAGCGCGGTTGTCGGGAATGCCTGTGGCATTGTAAACTGCCATCTTCACGTCGTCCGCGGCCAAGATTCCGCACGACTCCCCGTAAATTAACGCAAAACAAGCGGACATGGCTCGCCCAGCCACGGGCTGGCACGAAGAAGGTTGCGAAATGCTCGTCAGTTGGAATTGGCTGAAGGACTACGTGGCGCTCGACATGACGGTTGAAGCGTTGACCGACCGTTTGATGATGTCGGGATTGAATCTCGAAGAATTCGGCGACCACAACGAGACCGGGGACATCCTGATTGACCTGGAAGTCACCAGCAACCGGCCCGACTGCCTGGGGCAATTGGGAATTGCGAGGGAGACTGCGGTCCTCTTCCAGAAAGAACTGCGAATTCCCCCCGCGCTCGTGCAGGAAGCGGTGACGAAGACCGCTGCGGTCACGTCGGTCGCCATTGAGTGCCCCGACCTTTGCCCCCGTTACACCGCGCGGGTCATCCGGGGTGTGAAGATCGGTCCCAGTCCCATCTGGTTGGTGCGGCGACTGCAGACGATCGGGGTCAAGAGCATCAACAACGTGGTCGACATCACGAACTACGTCATGATGGAATGCGGCCAGCCGCTGCATGCGTTTGATTTCGACCGGTTGCACGGGCAACAGATCGTCGTGCGCAACGTCCAGCCCGGTGAAAAATTGGCGGCCATCAATCACGAGACCTATCCGCTGACACCCGACATGTGCGTGATTGCCGACGCCGATCATCCGGTGGCCCTGGCGGGCGTGATGGGAGGTCTCGATACCGAGATTTCCGATGCCACCCGCAACGTGCTGATCGAAGTCGCGGAGTTCGCCCCGCGTTCGATCCGGGCTACGGCGCGCAAGCTGGGACTGCACAGCCCCTCGTCCTATCGCTTCGAACGCGGAGTCAATGCCTATAACCTCGACTGGGCCAGCCGGCGCTGCTGCGAATTGATTCTCAGTCTGGCGGGGGGCGAATTGCTGTCCGGTGGCGTGACGGCGGGAGTCGGGGAGCCTGCGCCCCGCGCTCCGATCACGTTACGATTCGCCCAGATCCAGCGGATCCTGGGGATCGAGATTCCGCACGACTCAGTGATCCGGATCCTGCGCGATTTGGGGCTCACGCCGACTGGCCCGCAGACGAGTGACTCGGTGTCGCTGGTCCCACCCACGTGGCGGCGCGACCTGGAACGCGAAATCGATTTGATCGAAGAAGTCGCCCGGATCTACGGCTACGACAAGATTCCCGAAGATCGACCGGTTCCACTGACCGTATCATCGGCGACACTACAAGATCGCGTCCGCGAACAGGCCGCTGGGTTGCTGGTCGGTGCGGGATTCTTCGAAGCGGTGACCGTGTCGTTCGTCAACGCCAAGAATTTTCAAATCAACCGACCCTGGGGTGACTTGCCCGCGTTGAGTGTCGAGCATTCGACACGTGTTGAAGAGAATCTACTTCGCCAGAGCCTTGTTCCCAGTCTGCTCAACAGCCGTCGGCACAATGAGCGACACGGCAACTTTGACGCACGCTTGTTCGAACTCGCCAAAGTCTTCCTGCACGCGAAGCCCAATCGGACCGATGAACTGGCCGAGCCTGAAGTCCTGAGCTTCGTCACCGAGCAGTCCTACGGCGAAGTAAAGGGATTGGTTGAAGCGATTGCGGCCGCGGTGAATCCAGCGGCAGTCGTTACGGTCAAGCCGACGGCGCTGCCTTGTTTCGAATCAGGGCGGGGTGCGGAAGTGCTGCTCGATGGCAAGCCTTGGGGCTGGCTGGGCGAAGTCGCGGGCAGTGTACGAGAACAACTCGACCTGCGCGACGCCGTGAGCGCTGCCGAGTTGCGGATGGCACCGTTGATTGCGGTGGCCAACTTGATTCCCAAATACGCCGAAGTGCCGAAATTTCCAGTCAGCGAACGCGACCTCAATTTTGTGCTCGACGAGCAAGTCCCGTGGCAGGAACTGTCCGAGGTCGCCCAGTCGGCCGCCGGTCCGTTGCTGGAAAGTCTGGCGTTCGCCGGCCAATATCGCGGTCAGCAGATCCCGCCGAATAAGAAGTCCTACGTGGTAAGACTCAACTATCGCTCGGCGGAACGGACGTTGACGAACGAAGAAATCGAAGCGGCTCAGCAACGAGTCGTCCAACAGTGTACGGCGAAACTCGGGGCCGTATTGCGGTAAGGGGTCGGGCTTGGGGTGAAGCGTCTGTTGGAACTGAAAGTCAGTCATTCAGATATTGTTTCACAGGTGTCAGTGAATGTAATTCCCCTTTGAATTTGCCCTCCTCGCCCTGGTACTCCGGGGAGAGGGGAGAGAGATTTCCGTTTTGTGTCTGGTGAAATCGTGAGATTTAACCGCTCTTTCCAAAAGAACCCGGCCCCCGACCATCGGATCGCGCGTCGAATGCTTGGCAGCCTTTTGAAAAAGGTGTCTGGAACTTTGCCAACCACAAGGAATCGAGCGTTTTTCGACGTTCGGAGAGTTCCAGACACCTTTTTCAACAGGCTGTTAGCCAAGCGAACTCGGGGTCGAATTCGTCATTCGGATTTGGTCATTCTTTCGTCATTCTGGTTTCGTCATTCGTCATTATTGACCAGCCCGTCACGTCAAATCGGTCTCATCGGGTGCCGTGAATCCCTCGCCGGTCGACTCCAGCAGCATCATGTGCTTGTAGACTTGCTCGCGCAGGGCCAGTTGTTGGCGGCGAAAGTTCTGGTCGGTCAGGCCACGCGTGACATCGGCTGAATAGCATTGCCGGTGGTCGTCATGCAGATGAGCTTGAGGTCCGACGTCCGGGTTGATTCTGACAGGATAAAAGCATTTTTCGCTGGTTCTCGAGTACGTCGTCAGGATGCGACAATCATCCCCGAAGACCGTATGCACATTCTCCACGCGGGTCATCAGCGGGGCCAGCACGTCGCGATTGAAGGCTTCCCAGCTATCAACATCTCCCGCCAGTTCCACATTGACGTGGACCAACGGTGGATGGGGTTGAGGATCCAGTTCGCGATTGTGCAACAGCACCTTGCGGGCCACTTGCAGGGCCAACTGGTCATCGCCGCGACCGGGCTTGGCAAGTACCAGTCGATTGCGGCGTTCCAGTTCGAAGCCTTCACCATAGCCGACTTTGTCTTCGGCATGTTCCAGCTCGTGACGCCGCGTGACGTCGTCCAGTTTCGTCAACCGTTCGCGTTCGTGCAGCGTGTAGGCAATGTTCCAGAGTGTTTGGTAGAGCAACGGGGCCAGCAGGCGTTGCGGGAGATTGTTGACCGCTTCCAGCATGCGGCGGACTTCGTCGAACACGCGCGGCTCGAAGACCACGTTATTGCGCGACTCATTGTTGACCACGCGTGACACATCCTGCAGCAGGTAGGTCTGCATGGCGATCATCGTCTGGACGTCGTGAAACAAGAGCGCTTCCGGACCATGCACAATCTGCCGCGGGGTACGGCCCCCCAGGCTGTGGTCCGTCGGCCGGTCGTCGACCAGACGGTCCAGGAAGGACGCTTGAAAAATATCCGCCGCCACTTTCAACGGCATGCGGGGGGTATCGAGCAGCGAAATGATCCCCGCGCTGTCGACTTCGTGCCCATCCAGAAAAATCAACCGTTCGGCGCCGTCGTCGGTGTTCGTCATCCCATAGACGACATACAAGTCGCGGACGTCGTACCGAGCCTGCATCGTCAGGGCCTGCTCGCGCACGGCCACCAGGGCCTGTGCATCGTCCCCCTGATGCGCGGCACAACCGTGTCCCAGGACCGCGCGGTGCCCCAGGGCGATGAACAGCGCCGGACAATCGGGAGTATGATGCCGGGCGCTCAACACGACGGCGTTCACGCGATTCCAGAAGTGCATGTTCTCGGGAGTGAGCGCGACGCGGTTTCCGTCGGTCCGGGAAAATGTCACGGTCGTCGGCGGATACCCTTTCCCCACGCTGCCGTGGACGCGTCCGTCGATGCACTTGCTGACCAGGAGGCGTGGCGCGTAGCTGAGGAAGACCTGAATTCCATGCCGCATGCTCCGCAGCGTTTCGCTGACCACGACATTTTCGGCCAGGTATTGGTGAAAATGATGATCGGCGGCCTGACTGAGTGGGTCGCGCGGATGGGCGGACCGGCGAGTGGCCCCCGCTATTAATTTCGCGAGCGGCATGACTCACCCTTTCTGAATGTCGGAAGTATCAATCGATCGCTCCCTGCATCGTGCAAGAGGCTGCCCCAGACCCCAATTATGACACACCGCCCCGTCCCCGCAACTTGAGACCTCACAATGTGACAGGAAAGTCAGGTGAGCAGCGCCTGATTTGTGCGCGCCCGCGGTTCGCTCTACAATTCAGGCCTCACTCGAATAAAGAGCCCTCCACTGCGACCGCTTGCCTAATGTCATCGCCCGAAGTCTTTCACGCTGAAGTGACCGTTGAAAAGTACCTGCACGGCGTGCGGATTGACAGCTTTTTGATCAAGCACTTCCGCAACTACACAGCGTGGCGGATTCAGCGGCTGGTGCGGGCGGGTGCCGTCAAACTGGAAGGGGTGACGGCCGAGCCGGAGACTCGTGTTTACCGCGGCCAGCGGGTGGACATTCGACTGATCGAACCTCCCGACAAGGGGATGCCTCCCCGGTCGATGCCGCTGGAAATCCTGTACGAAGACCCGTGGCTGATTGTCGTCAACAAGTCGGTCGGACAGGTGGCTCACCCCTGCGGCAACTACCAGGACTACACGCTGGCCAATGCCCTGCAGCATCATTTCGATCAGCAGACCAAGCTGCCGGGATTGCTGCGGCCGGGGATTGTCCATCGCCTGGACCGCCTGACCAGCGGCGTCACCGCGGTCACGAAAGAGCATCAGGCACACCGCAACTTGTCGATTCATTTTCAGACTGGGCGCGTCAATAAATCCTATTGGGCTCTGGTCTATGGCAACCTGGAACTGGATCGCGGGATGGTCGATTTGCCGATCGGGGTCGTTCCCGGTGGCCACACGATCCTGATGACGACCAAACCCGATGCCGTCGATCCACGCCCTTCCAAGACGACCTTCGAAGTGCTCGAAAGATTTGGTGACTACACCCTGGTTCGCGCGCAGCCGCTGACAGGGCGTATGCATCAGATTCGCCTGCACATGGCGGCACTCGGACACCCGGTCGTCGCCGACGAATTCTACGGTCCCAATGGTCCCCCGGAAAAACTCGGCCCGCTGGAAGACCCCGACGACGAACCCCCGCCGATTGAAAACCCCAACGCCAACGAACTGCTGTCGCGTCAGGCTTTGCATGCCCATACATTGAGATTAAATCATCCGATTACCGGAGAAATCCTGAGTTTTACCGCTCCGTTGCCCCCCGACATGCAGCACGCAGTGGATGTCTTGCGAGCCCGCCAACAGGCTATAAAATGAACGTCTGTATCTTGCGTCGGTCGGCTTCCTCAAAGACTACATCTAGTGTCCGATCGCCCTCAAAGACCATCTTGGACACAAAATCGCCTAAAGATTGGACAGCCCCGGCAACTGCCAATAACATCCCCCCAACGCTGAACGCGACTGGGATTGACTGAGTTCAATCGACTCCAAAACACGTTCAACGCGCAGAGATTTTTCTCTGCTGCCGCATCGGACAACAGGGGGTTGTTCGCGGTACGAGCCGAAGGATCGGTGACCTGCCGGTGAGTTCGATTGGATAGAGCCCGGGGCTCAATTCAAGCGAGCTTTGCCACAATTTCAAGGAGGAAATTTCGATGAGCCAGTGCCGCATTAGCAAACCATTGATCGGAATCAACGGCGACTTTCGGGCCACGCGTGCCGAGCAACCCGCGCTGAGCTGGTACAACACCGGTTACTATGACTCGGTGACCGCTGCCGGTGGATTGCCGATCCTGATTTCGCCCCTTTCGAGTGACGAAGATCTGTCCCAGATGCTGGGGATGCTGGACGGCATTGTGTTCGCCGGTTGTACCCAGGATCTCGATCCAGTGCGGCTCGGGATGGACCGTCATCCTTCCACCCGTCCGATGCCGACGCGCCGCGAAGATTTTGATCGCCGCTTGTGTCGAATGGCCGTGGAGCGACAAATGCCCATCCTCGCCATCGGTGCCGGGATGCAGTTGCTAAATGTGATCTGTGGCGGCACGCTGCATCAGCACATCACGGAAGATGTTCCCAAGGCCTTCCACCACCGCGATCCGGTGGAAAACTGCCTGCGACACATCCTGGAGATTGTCCCCGGCACGCGGGTCGACACGATCTACGGGCCAGGCGAAATTCGCGTCAACAGCCAGCACCATCAGGCCGTCGACCAGGTGGCCAGCCCGTTCATGATTTCGGCCCGTTCGCCTGACGGAGTCATCGAAGCCTACGAAGCCAAGGACGAAAACTGGTTCTGCCTGGGAGTGCAATGGCATCCTGAGAACGAATCCGCCTCGGCACTCGACATGCAGGTCTTCGAGCAATTCATGGCGGGCACCAAGCGCGCCGCCGAGACCGAACCAGTCATCCTGCCGATGCGCAAAGCCTCGTAACGATCAATTCCGCGTAAGACAAATCATTCAACCCGGTCACCTCCACAGGTGGCCGGGTTGAATCGTTTTCACCCGCACCGGCGACGGCGAAGAACTAAAGGACAGAAGAACTAAAGGAGAAGAACTAAAGGACAGGCATATTATTGGAAGAAGACGACGGTTTGTCTTGGCCCTTGGGTCTCAGGTCCTCAAATGCAATTTAGATGCCTGTCCTTTAATGAATGGTAATGAATGGGAATGAATGGGAATGAATGGAATGAATGGAATGAATGAAAATGAATGAATGAGCCAATCGGCGGTGATCGACGCAGTAACACAACTAAAGAACTCAACTAAGGGACAGGCATATTATTGAAAGCACACGACGGTTTGTCTTGATTCTTGGGTCTCAGATCCTCGAACTCCATTTAAATGCATGTCCTTTAATTAAGATGTCCTTTAATTAAGATGTAATTAATTAAGATGCTTTAATTAAGATGCAAGAGCCATGGGAGTCGCAAAGGTCTTTGCATTCTCTCCGTCGAAGTGTCCGCTTAGAGCGTGTTTTAAAAGTAGGTCAATGTCTACCAACTGAGTCGATTGCGAGTGATCCGTCGCAACATCAAATGTGTCATGGCGA
>CAMAVF010000180.1 GCA_945861445.1 Planctomicrobium piriforme
GGGACAAGCCCAAGTGGCGGACAGGAAACCCGCCACACCGCTTGCCGGAGTGGTTCCCGCGCCTCTGCACTACCTTCTCGTAAAAAATACGCCAGACGCTCACACACGGCAACGATCACGGCAGCGGCTCAGACGAACCGTCACCCAGCCCCGCAGGATCTTCGGCATTCTCCGGAACGACTTCCGGGTTCGATGCAGGTTCCTTGACGAAACGATAGCCGACGCCGCGGATCGATAAAAAATGTTGCGGACGGGTCGCGTCTTGCTCAAAGTAGCGTCTCAGCCGCAGAATGAAATTGTCCACCGTCCGCGTCGTGGGGGAAGAATCCAGTCCCCAGACCTTGTCGAGCAATTGAGCGCGGGTCACGACGACCCCTTCATTGCGGACGAAGTAGCGTAACAGTTCGAATTCCAGCGCAGTCAGCGACTTGGTCTCGCCGTTTTTCGTCACTTCGTGCCGCGTGAAATTGATCACGTGGCCCTGGAATTGGTAGATGTCATCCTGAGTTTCGGTCTTCGGCCGATGCCCCCGCCGCTGCAGTAAATTGCGAATCCGGCTCAAAAGTTCCGGCAGTTCGAACGGCTTCATCAGATACTGGTCGGCCCCCAGATCGAACCCGCGTGTGCGATCTTCCGAGAGGGTGCGGGCACTGAGAATCATCACGGGCGTCTGCACGTCGGCCTTGCGGATTTCCTCCAGCACTTTGTAACCGCTCATCCCCGGCAACATCAGATCCAGGACGATCAGGTCAAACTGCTGGGGATCTTCATGCACCAAACGCAGCGCGTTCACGCCGTCACCCACCAGGGTCGCTGAATAGCCTTCGGCCTCGCAATTGAACTTCAGGCCGATGCCAATATGGCGTTCGTCTTCGACGATCAGGATATGCGGCTTCTCGGCGGCGGAGTTGCTGAAGAAAGACATGTCGAGGCCTGGCTCTCAAACGGGAGTCGCGGTCACTGCGGGGTCGCAGGGCCGGCCGGGCAGATCGAGCTCGAATGTCGCTCCACCGAGTGGTCCGCGGCCTTGCACGTTAATCCGGCCCTTCATTCTAGCCACCAGTTCGCGGACCAGATAGAGGCCCAGGCCCGTCCCCTTGGTCCGCCGTTCCAGTTCGGATCCCCCGCGCACAAAGCGGTTGAAAATCTGACGCCGCATTTCTGAAGGGATCCCCACCCCGTTGTCCGAGACCCGCAACAGCACTCGGTGCTTCCCGCGCATGAGAACTTGAACCAGCAGTTGCCGAGGTTCGCCGCCGTATTTGGCTGCATTATCCAGCAGATTGACCAGGATCATTTCGAGATCGTGCTGACGCCCCCGAATAACGCACGGAGCCGACGAAATCTGGATCGCGTCGGGAGCAAAGTCGTAACGCCGCCTTAATGACTCCAGGCATGGTTGCAGCAGCGCGATCGGATCGATGTCTTCCGTTGGTTCTTCACGCTGGCGGTGGTCCAGCTTGGCGGCTTCCAGCAGATCATCGATCAGGCCGTCGAGACGTTGCACGTCTTCGAGCATAAAGCGGTGGAACTCACGCTGCTGGTCGGCGCCGACTTCCCACATATCCATGGTCTGCAGATAGAGCTTCAGTGAAGCAAGTGGCGATTTGAGTTCGTGCGTGACGGCGTCGATGAAATTGGCCTGTCGCTGCGTCAGCCGGACCTCTTTGATGGAAAGAATCAAATACAGTGTCACGCCGATCAAGATCAACGCAATGAACACGATTCCGACAATCAGAAACGCCCAATACTGTGTCGCTACGCCCCAAATGATCCAAAACACCAGCAGTGCGGCGATCAGCACAATCAACGTCGTGCCGAGAGTAATGGGCCATTTGAGAGACGAACGGCGAATCATCAGGCTTCAAGGGGGCCGGCGGACATTGGGGGAAGGGGGGGAAGAAATCGCGTGCTTGCCAGGCTGGCTGGCAATGTGCTATTTGATCATTATTGCAAGATCCTCAAGCATTGGCACCTGACAAGCTTGATCCCGACACCACCCGACCTGGAATAGAGACGAAAGCACTACGATCACATGTATCAGGCGAAAACTCCGTTGCAAATGGTCGCCGACCAGATTATCGAAGAACTCGAACGAATTGTGCTGGATGCAGATCGAGCCACCAAACCGCTCGAACTGCCCCCCTATCGGCCCCAACTGTTCGAATTATTTGCCCGGGCGACCGCGACAGGTTTAGTCAAGGAAGACGCCGATCCCGACCTGTCAGCCGACGGCATCCTGAAAACGCTGGCCGAGCGGCTGGGATTGACCTCGGCCACCCGCGACGCCTTCAGCCAGCAAGCCAAGCTGCCGCCGGAACATCTCGCCAAGATGCGGCTGCTATGGTCGCTGTTGCGCATGTGGATGGAATGGTCGTATGCCTGGGACCGCTGGGCGGAATACCATGTCGACCCGATTACCCCGGCGACCGGCACGTGCGGTCATGAGCATGACCATTCGTGATTGCGGAAAGAGTGTGATTGAGCGAGAGAGAGAATGAAAGAAACAAAGTCATCTCCCCTCTCCCCGGAGTACCGAGGCGAGGGGGGCAATTACTTATCACGTGGCGCAGCTATTGCCACTCGTCAAATCGCTACTTCGGCCGGGTACCGATGCGTTGGCCACGGTTCGCTTCGGTGGTGGTTTGACGCGTCGCCTTGGAGCCCACTTCCAGATAGCCCCAGGCGATTTGCTGGCGATCGGCACGCAACCGGAAGTCTTCCAACATGGCGGAAATGTCTGGCTCGGGAATCTGATTGAATAATTGATGCCCGTGCTGGCGTACGATCAGCGGCTTCTCGAAGCTAACCACATCGGGGTACAGCCACAGCCCATGCCACAGTGCCCCGCATTCAATATTGATGACGTTGGCGCCCTTGGCGCGCTTCGCAGACGCACTCAAGACCATTGGCTTGGGAATTCCCGTTCCCTTCTGTTCCTTGGGCCAACCGACAACACCGAACTTCGCCGGGAAGTTGGAAAAGGTCCACCACCAGAAGTGATTGTCAGTCGTCCGGCCCGACTTGACCTCGATTTCCAATGGCGGCTTGGCTCGACGCTGACGCGACATCCAATCAAACAGACGTACGTCTTCCGATTGGTAGCTTTCATAGCCACGACCCACAAACACCGCGTAGATGACGGGAAAACCCTGGCGCATCATGTAGTCCAGGTCCTGCGCGTTTTTCTCGACACCCGTTCGGTCAAGCTGTCCCGCCACGATGAATTGCGGGAGATATTTGGCGTTTTCACGATAGTAATGAGTCGATCGGTCGAACATTCCGGTGATCGGCATAATCCCCGCGAAGACATCGGGGTGGGAATACCCGATGTCCAGCACGGCGTCCGCACCCATTCCGTGCCCGCCCAAAAAGATGCGGTCCGAATTCACGCTGAACCGGCGGCGGGCGTCTTTGACCGTCTCGAGGACCGCTCGATGTGCGTCCAGTCCGTAGTCGTAATGCTGTTGCTTGGCATCAGCGAATGACGGAGCCAGCACGATGTAACCAAAACGCTGCGCCTGCCGTGCCCACCATTTGGCCTCGAGCTCCGGCGACATTCCCGCAGCATGCATGGCCACGATGACGGGATAGAGACGACCCGCGTGGTATTCTGGAGGCAGGAGTGCGGTGTACTGGACCTCGGGATCGACGTCGGTGCGACGGGGAACGTCGACAGTGAAGAGCGTCTGCGGCGATTGGGCCGGAGCATCATACAGCGGAGGCAGCAGCGGAATCAGCCGGGCAATCTGGCGTGGCCCGATCCCTTCGGTCTTACTCAACGTCTCGACGATGGCTGCCCGGTCCACGGGATTGTCGGCACGAAAGTATTCCATCAGCAGGCCCCGCGCCTGCCACAGTCGCAGGGCATTCTTCAAGTCCGTATCGGCCTGGTCCGCGCCCAGGACCCAGCCCGACAAGGCCAGTGCCAGTTTCTCCGCTGGCTTCCGATTCTCCGCGTCAGCCAGAACCAGAAATGGAGCCAGCCGGTCCAACGTGTCGGGATGCAGGGCTTCGCTGATCGCCAGCCGCAAGGGGGCCACTTCCGCGGCTTCTTCCTTCGTCAATTTGGCCTGCAACAGTCCGAGCAACTGGCGAGCGTCCTCCATCTTGACACGCTCTTCGTCGGCCTTGCTGATTGCCTGACGCAGCGTTTGCAGGGTCCCCTCGCGGATGTCCGGGATCTTCAACGCCAGGAACTTCTTGGCCGAGTCATAGGCGAACTGGAACTGGCCCGCTTCGCGCCGTTCATCCAGCATGCTCAGCGCCTGTTCGGCCAGCAAGTTCTTGAGTCTAAACACAAGTTCATCTACATTTTTCGACTGCTCCGGGTAATCCACCCGGATGCTTTCCAGCTCGTGGTGAGCCAGTTGATAAAACTCGCCTTCCAGATAGAAGCGAGCAATCGCAAAACGCTCGTCGGGATCGTTCTTCTTGATGGCCCGATGCAGCATCTTGTCGAGCGTTTCGGGGGGAATGGAATTGGTGGGCAAACCGAATTCCCACAGGTACTTCATTGCCGTCACTTTGACGTATTCGGGGTTGAGCTCGACGATTTCCTGCATGACGTCGACGGTCTTGCCGTCCGAGTTGAAGGTCGCCCGGCGATGGCCGAATTCGTCCCAGGGAGTTTCCTGGATCTGGCCGGCCACTTCGTCGATACGGCGACTCTTGCCACGATTTTCAGCCGGAAGTTTGAAGACATCTGACGGGCGCAGATTGACGTCCTTGTTGACGTTCTTCGCCCAGCGCAGCGGCACGAAGAACTGCACGGCACCCGCTTCTTCGACCATGATGACGGCGAGCAGCGGCGATTTATCCGGGTCGGGCCGCGAACTCCGCACGCCGACCGTGTCGAGGGCGACGGGTTGTTTGCCCCGCAGAATGGTGCCGTCCTTGAGCGTGACTTCACCCGCCCGGGCCGCAATGCCCCAGAGGATCTGGCTACAACAAACGGCGGCAGCCAGGCGACGAACGAGCAGACCGGCGCGCATGGCTGGACCTTATGGGGTGGAAGTATTCGTGAACGCTGCTGGTAACGTCGTCCGCACACCAACCCCACCTGCGGTCAGGGCTGGTCGCAGCAACCATTTTATCTGATCCCCGTTTTCAAAGTACAACGGGAAATCGGGATAACCGGAAGAGATGGAGGAAATGTCTAATGCCTAATGACTAATGTCTAAACGGGGAGGATGCAAGTCGCGGCACTCAACGCCTGCCGTTCCTCCTTTTAGACATTAGTCATTAGACATTAGACATTCCCCCCCCCTCTACATCCCCCACAATCCTTACAACTCTCCCTCCGGTTGTGCCGCTGATGCCAGCTTTCTGGATCGCCGACCCCGGAGCGTATTGTGCTGCGTGGGTTCGCCGATTTACCATGTGTGGATCGAGTGCGATTTCAGATCGCTGACGTTGCGCACTCTGCCATTCAAAGTTTCCTTCCTGCCGGTGGATGCAAAACGTGAGCAAGATCCAAGTCTTTTTTCTGTCCCTGGTGGGAGCCTTGCCGGCAAGTTTTCTCTCCTACCTGCTGGGCATGTATCTGATCAGCCAGCCGTCTGGGGCCAGTTCGATGGTGATGATCATTTCGATCATCACCCTGATCTGCAGCGCCACGCTGACGCTGACCCCGATTCTGGTTCTGGCGCTGTACTATTCGAACTACGATCCCCCCAAGGCTGCCAAGAAGTCCAAGGCGAAAGCGGATGACCTGGAAGAGTTGGACGAAGCGAACGAGACCGAAGAAGTGCCGGGCAAGACAGGGAAGTCAAAAGGTGCGGCGGCCGATGATGAGTTCGTGGAAGACGAGGAACTCACCGCAGAAGTGCCCGTGGACGATGACGAGTTCACCACCATGGAAGATGATCTGGCGACAATGGACGATGAGAACCTGCCCTTAATGGACGACGAAGAGGAAAAGTAATCTTAGAAGCCTTAACAAAACCGGTTGAGGGAAGTACAGAACCGCGATATTTCATGCGGTTCTGTAATGACGCAGAGGTTTTGTTAGAGTTTTTTAGACTCGTGAAGGCTTTGCGACCTGATTTGATTCACGGTGGCGAAAAGTCGCGGAGTTTTGGCGTCAGGCCAATCGGGAATCTGTTTCGCTTACGAATCTCTCTTCGAATCAATACTCCAACGGGGTGATGTCACTTAGCAGCTTGTTGAAAAAAGTGTCTGGAACTCTCCGAACGTCGAAAAAACGCTCGATTCCGTGCGGTTGGCAAAGTTCCAGACACCTTTTTCAACAGGCTGTTAGCCGGGCCTGACCTACCGGTAGACAGACCCGGCTTGACGTCTATTTCCCGGGGGAATAGACTCCATTAACGCATCTGCAATTGTCGATGTGTTTGTGGCTGGTGTCCGCGATTCGCCGAGCCAATGGGAGAGCGTACCATGTTGAGCGTATTCGGTCGTGCCAAGGGTCACCACTGTGACGGCAAACGCCGGCGCGATTTTCTGAAGGTGGGAGTTCTCGGAGCGACGGGATTCTCGTTGTCGGACCTCCTGCGATCGCGGGCAACGGCAGACGTTGCGACCCGGGCGAGCGACACTTCGGTCGTCTGGCTCTGGCTCGGAGGCGGTGCGACTCATGTCGAGACGTTCGACCCGAAAATGTCCGCTCCGTCGGAGTACCGCTCGGTCGTGGGCGAAGTGCCGACCTCGCTGCCCGGTGTTTCCATCGGTGGTCTGTTCCCACGGATGGCGGCACTTTCGGAACACATGACGTTCGTCAGGTCGTTCGCGCATGAAAACAGCGGCCACGGTGGCGGCACGCACTACGTCATGACAGGCTACGATTTTGCCCCGGCCGATCAGGGGTTATCGCCAGCCAAGCCGAGTTTCGGCTCGATCGCTGCCCGTTACCGCGGTGCCAGCAACGCGCAGACCGGCATTCCCACTTACGTCCGGTTGAATGGTACGTACGCGGACGGATCGGCCTGGCTGGGGACGGCTTATAATCCCTTCGACGTCAGTGGCGACTCGCGCAACAACATGACGCTGCGCCTGGGGCTCGATCGGGTCTCCGACCGTCGCAGCCTGCTGCATGGCTTGGATCGCGTCAATCGCGAAGTTGACCGCACCGGGTTGATGCGTGGGTTGGACAGCTTCGAAACGCAGGCCTTCGACATGGTACTGGGCCGGTCGAAGAACGCCTTCGACCTCGAACGAGAAGACCCGCGCGTGCGGGCGAAGTACGGTCCCGGGCTGGGAGACCAGATGCTGCTCGCCCGTCGCCTGTGTGAAGCGGGTGCCGGGTTTGTGACGATTCATACTGGCGGCTGGGACATGCATGGTCAAATCGAGGCGGGGTGCAAGAATCTCTGCCCGCAGATCGACCAGGCGGTCGCCGCGTTCATTGATGATGTGGCCCAGCGCGGCCAGTCCAAACGGATCTTGCTGGTTGTGACCGGCGAGTTTGGCCGTACTCCGCGCATCAACGGAAATGCGGGGCGCGACCACTGGGCGCCGCTGTCCACGTTGGCGTTCGCACACGGCAACTTTCGGCAGGGACAGGTCATTGGAGAATCCAACTCCAAGGCAGAAGTGCCGAAAACCAAGCGAATCTCACCGCAGGACTTGATGGCGACGGTCTTCCATCACCTGGGAATCGACCCCGCTCTCCATTACCTCGATGCGGCGGGCCGTCCGACAAGTATGATCACTGCGGGCCAACCGATCCGCGAGATGATCTAAAAGAGCCTGTCTTACAGTTAGAAGCCCTAACAAAACCGGTTGCGGGAAGTTCAGGACCACGACATTTCACGCGGTTCTGAACTGACGCAGAGGTTTTGTTAGAATTTATTAGTATGGGCCTCAGATGCAAGCTCTGGATCCGATCAACCATTCTCGTCGCCGTTTATTATCGGGAGTTTCCGCAGGGGTACTCGGATGCGGGCTGGCCGATTTGCTGACCCTGGAAGCGGTCGCCAACGCGACGCAGCGCGGGGCTCAGGCTCGGAACGTATTGGTGCTCTATGAGGAAGGGGGCATCAGTCAGATGGACACGTGGGATCCCAAACCGGAAGCACCGGCGGATCATCGCAGTCCGTATCATCCGATCTCGACCAATGTTCCGGGAATTCAGTTCACGTCATTGATGCCTCAAATCGCACAGCACGCTGATAAGCTATCGGTAGTGCGGTCGATGACATCGACTCCCGCCGCAGGCCATATCGAGGGATGTCTGGAGTTTCTCAAGGGGTATCGTTTCGACTCCCCTGCATTCCAAGGTTCCAGTCTCAACTCACATCGGTTTCCAGACATCGGATCGGTGGTCACGGAACTGCTGGGAACCGACTGCCCCGAGCTGCCGGGATATGTGTTTTGTCCTGGTGCCAACCTGCCGAACTTCGTCAATAACACCGGTTTTCTGCATCGTAGTCGAGCCGCCTGGAAACTTGGCACGAGAAGCCTTGGAGAGAATGTCGCGGCTCCCGATTGGCATGTGAAGTCGCTCAATCCGCAACCGGGTTTGGACCGCAACCGCATGGCATCACGGCGGGAGCTGCTCCAAGTTTTGGATGGATCGCCGGTTTCTGCGCAACAGGTTGCCGAAGCGTTTTCCAAGAATTACGCTCACGCCTTCGATCTGCTGACAAGCCCCCGCGTCCAGTCGGTGCTGTCATTCGCAGGAGAATCGCCCGCTCTCCGCGATCGGTACGGACGGGACCACCGCGGCATGTCCTATCTGCTCGGCCGAAAGCTAATCGAAGCCGGGGTCAGGTTTGTCACGGTGACGGTGATCCAGCCGTCCGATCTCGTCGGGCGGTTGAACAACGGCGAACCGCAGGGGGCATTCCTGAACTGGGATCACCATGAGGGCATTTATCAAAATGGTCCTTGCGGCGGGCCGCAGGCCATGAACAACGGCGAGCGGTACGGTCTGCCGCATCCCGTCATGATGCCCAGCCTGGATCGGTCATTCAGCGCGCTACTCGAAGACATGCAGCAGCGCGGTTTGTTGGATGAAACGCTGGTCTGCCAGATTACGGAAATGGGCCGGACTCCGCGTCTTAACAAGTGGCAGGGACGCGACCACTGGGCGCGGGCCATGTCGATTGCATTCGCCGGGGCCGGAGTTCCCGGGGGCCAGATCATCGGGCAAACCGACCGCGAAGCCGCCGACGTGATCGAACGACGCTACACGCCTTGCGATTACGCCGAGTCCCTATATCTCAAGCTCGGCATCGACACCGAACAACGGCTCAAGATGCCGGACGGACGCCCGATCGATTTTACCGAAGGGGGCCGTCCGATCGTCGAACTCTTCTCCTGATCTCACAATGCGTGGTCAGCCGCACTTCAATGTTGCACTGGGGACAGTCAGTGCCAGACGTGCATCATGGCTTACTCTTCAGTCAGCCGCCAGATGGCCACGTGCCCCGCGATGTCAGCGGCGGCGAGATGCGTCTCATCGGGCGAGAGCGCAATCGCCGTGATCCAGTCCTTAAACTGACCACCGCACGGCGTGCCCAGCGTCGCGAGTTCCTTGCCGTCTTCCACCTGGATGACCCGCACGCAGGTATCGCGTCCGGCGATCAACAACCCGCGCCCCAGCTTCGGTCTCATCGTCCACCATACCGACGGCGAACGCGAATATACCTACGGCCGGGAACCGGGGCTGGCCCGACTGGACAAAGCCCTTGATGAAGCCCCGAAACGAGGCTGGACCATCGTGGACATGAAGAGTGATTGGAAACAGATCTTTCCAACCCAGAAGTAACGGAATTCTCAGGTGGTGGTGATGCAGGCAGCATCAGCCCTGTGGCGGACGTTGCTCATCGTAAAACTCAATTCAACTTACGCTGCCCAGAAGCAGAAGTGGCACGAGTCAAGGGGGGTGAGTGGTTTGAAGCCACAGCAATCTGGGCACCCCCGTAGAACGGGTCTCGCGGCCCGTCCGCGCCGCAACCCCAGATGAGGTCGCCGTTGGCTCCCTGCTAAACGAACAGAGCGGCCTAAAATCGTTTAACCCGGAGCCAACGGCGACGGCGTTCTGCTCTACAGATACCCTCGCACTTGCGACATAAGCTCCAGATCCACCAACTCCTGTTCGACGTCTTCGCGGGTCGGGTCTTGCAGGGTGCGGCGGACTTCTTCGACGATCAATTGGGCGAAGTGCCGCCGGGCGCGACTGAGGTACTGCCGGAACGTATCGGCTCGGACGGGCCGGCCGAGCTTCTGGCCGAGGCGGGCGGCGTGGGTTTCGGAATCGGAATCGGGATCGTCCACGTATTGGCGTAACACGGTGTAATAAAGGCTTCCCGAACTCTCGCGCTGGTACATTTCGAGGACCTGCCAGACACGTTCCAACAGGCAGTTCCGCCATTCGCTGGCCCACGCTCGATCGGCTTCCGAATCGGGCTGAATCAACGACGCGAGCATGTCTTCGGTGATGGCACTGCCTCGCCGTTTTCTGAGATGGTTGATCGCGACATAGCGGACGGCCGATTTGAGATAGTCTCGAAACCGTCCGCGGGAGACGTTCTCCGGGCAGAACCCCTTGCCGAAGACCTGCACCAGAAAGTCTTGCGCCACTTCCTCCGCCTGATCCGCATCACGCACGACCGCGGCGACGTACTTGCGGATGGCGCGGGCGTAGCGCATCACGAACTGCACCGGATTATTGATCAGCGGCCAGCAGGTCGAGATCTGTTCCAACACCGACTTGGGGGTCGCCTGATTCATTCCGACGGCTCGCACACGATTTTCCAAAGGTGGATGAATGCGTTTTTTTTCTGATCCTTTTCGCCGCCGCAGACGACCAGCAGAGTTCCATCCGGAGAGACATCCAGTCCGATCGATTTCGCGTTCACCGCCTTGATGGCTGCAATGGTTTTCGCAGCTTGCTGCACATCATACAGCCAGACTCCCCCTCCCCATTCCCCCACTGCAGCCACAGTGCGGCCGTCGGGAGTCACCGCCACCGGGCGAACTTCCCGCGGGTCGTCGAGTCGACTGTCTCGCAGTTGGGTGGGTTGGGAATGAGCCATATCCTGCAAGTCCCAAATGAAGATGCCTCCTGATTCCACAGTGAATACCAGTCGATCTTCTCCTGGCACAAACGCGATACCCATCAGCGGATCACCCAACTGCTGCTTGAAGCCTCTTAAGTCTCCCGTTTTTGCATCCCAAACCGCGACGGTTTTATTGTCCCAGCTCGGGGCCGCAATCCATCGGCTGTCAGACGAAAAGCAGACCGCTTCGACCATATAACAGGCGACCGGTTTAGTGGACGACGTTCCGAGCTGCTTGAGCAATACAGGTCCCGAATTATCCAGGCGATAGAGACTCAATTCCGAGTATGTCCCAACAGCGAACCGTGTGCCGTCTGGACTGAAGGCCAACGCGCTGACGGTTTCATTAAACCCGGGGAGTGTGCGGCGAGGCTGTGGTGAGTCGATGTTCCATAGCCAGACTGTCTTGCCCTCGCCCCCCGCAGCCAGCCAGTTCTGATGCGTGGCAATGGCCTGAATCCCCTGGCTGATCCCTTCAAATGTCCGCACCTGTTGTCTGGAGGCGATGTCCCATTGCCGAACGGTCCCATCCCGTGAGCCCGAGAAGAACGACTTGCCATCACTGGCAAACGCCACGCCATAGACCTCATTCGTGTGACCAGGAAATTCGGCCACGAACTGGAGCCCCGTCGGCGCATTCCCGGGCTTTGGTCTCGCGGGAATTTGTTTCGCACCGGATGAGCCGGAGCTTCCCGGACCCGCGGTGGCAACGCCATTCTTGCCCGGCTTTGTCCCACCGCTCATCGTCCAGATGGCCAGTGCGGCGAATAGCACCAGCAAGCAACCACCGGCGATCAGGGCCGCTCGCTGTCTGTCGAAGGTTCGTCGCCGTCCGTCCTGCATGATGACGGTCGTCTGCCGTGGATCAATCGGCGGAAACGTCGCAGCCCCCGGCTCCTCTGACGCCGTGGCCAAAGTTCCTGAATCGGGCGGTTGAATGACCACCGTGCCGGGTGCGGTCTTGGCGGAGCTCGCAGGAGAGGTCGGAGTGATCGAATGAGAACTCAGACACGCCTGGAGCGCGGCGGACATCTCTCGTGCGGACGTGAACCGGTCAGATCGCGTCTTCGCCATCGCCTTCATGATGATGGCCACGCACTCGTCAGGAATCTCGGCACTCTGGCCACGCGGATCGGGGACCGGCAGCGAACAATGAGCGAACATGCACTGCAACGGCTGCGGATCGGGAAACGGCGGGCCGCCGGTCAGCAAGGCGAAGTAGGTCGCCCCCAGGGAATACACATCACACCGCGAGTCCAACTCGTCCCCCTGGCACTGCTCGGGACTCATGTATTGCGGCGTTCCCAAAATGGAATTCGCCAGGGTGAGTGGTTTGCTGTCAGCGGTCGTGTCGGTCAGTTTCGCCAGTCCAAAGTCAGCCAATTTGACCGCGCCTTTGGCGGCCAGCATGATGTTCGACGGCTTGATATCGCGATGAATCAAGCCCGCATCGTGTATTGCCGCCAACCCCTGGCACGTGTCGGAAATGATGCGAGTCGCCTCCCGCCAATCGAGCGGGCCCTGTGTGAGCTTGTCCTGTGCAGTTCCGCCGGTCATCAATTCCATCACCAGGAAGCAGTGACCATCGATTTGATCGACATCATGAATGGTCACGACACTGGGGTGGCTGATGCTGGCCGCGACCCGGGCCTCACGCAGAAACCGCTTCACGGCGGTCGGATTCGACGACATTGACCGGGGAAGAACCTTGACCGCCACATCCCGTTTCAATCGCGAATCAGTCGCCAGGTAGACAACGCCCATTCCACCCTTCCCGAGTCGGGACTTGAGGTGATATTTCCCCAACTGGATGTCGCGTTCCTGGCCCATGTTGAATGTGCAATTGCCGTTCGGAATTGGCGTGGGAAGATGGTTCGCAGGCGATCACATCACGGTCCGTTCAAGGTTAAGCGTGCAATCGTGTTATGTCCAGCGGAACCGCGCATGTTAAAGCGTTCTATCTTCCAGAAAGAGGCGCCTTCCTGAAATTAAACGCTTCCCTTGCCGCACGATACTCCTAGAATTCAGGTGCGGGCCTCCGATTTCCAGGGGGAGCTTATGTCTATTCCAAAAACCGAAATCCCGCATTCCGAGCACCTTGACGAGAACGAGCAACGTCACAGCGATGCAACCATCGTTGACGCCGCTGGCGACACGACTCAAACGACTCGCGCTCAGGAAGCTCAAGACGAATTCGACGATCCGACCGAATCTGTGCGCAACGATCCTCAGCACAATCGAAAGGGAGAACATGTCGAGACGCCGTGAAACGACCCGTTCTGAATTACCGCCCACGCCGATCGAGCAAGCGGAACTTAGTCAATCGAAGGCGTATGAGGATCGCGAGAAATCAGGGCCACCTGCCCAAGATTTCGTCATGAGGTCTGACGGAACTGTCGAAGTCCGCACGTCGCCCGGCAATACGAACCCGGCCAATGACACCAAATGGTAGTTAAAATCCCTAACAAAGCCGGTGGTGGGTAATTCAGGGCCGCGACAATTCAAGCGGTTCTGAACTGATTCAGAGATTTTGTTAGTGTCAAGAACATGATGCAATTCAAGGCTCGTTGGCGGCGTCTTTTTTCCGATCCTGATCGAACCGTGCGGCGGCGCTGCTAAACCCGCTGGCCAATTCCTTCCACGCGGCAGTCGCGCCGGCCTTCAAATCGCCCCACGCCTCACCGCTGGCCTTTTGCAGACGTTCAAGTTCGAGTTGCATCTCGGCTTGATGTTGGCGCAGGCGTTCTCGTTCTGCGTTCCAACGGAC
>CAMAVF010000181.1 GCA_945861445.1 Planctomicrobium piriforme
ACCCTCTTCAGTCGCGTGTGTCTGGCCGATCTGTTTGTGCATGGCATCGGTGGTGCGAAATATGACGAAATCACTGACGACTTGATTGAACAGTTCTGGGAACTGCCAGTGCCCCGCTACTGGACGGTTTCGGGGACGTTGCAATTACCTTTGGGATCTCAGCCCGCGACGCAGTCAGACCTCGATCAGCAGCGTCGCAACCTGTGGGATCTGCAATGGAATCCCGCCCGCGCGCTGGCTGGATCGGAACACCCGACCGTGCAGCGGTGGTGTGCCGAATTTCAATCGGCTTTGGCGGAGCCGGCGAAAGATCTGTTGGCGCGACGTGCGAAACATCGCGAATTGTCACGCATCAAGTCGGCGTTGTCCGAGACTGCACGGGAACGCGTTCCCGCCGTTGCCGCCAGGATTGACGAGATCACTCGGCAACTGGCTGCCAATCGCATCCTGCAAGACCGCGAATACTCTTATGTGCTGTATCCGGCAGAGAAGCTGCGAAGGTTCCTGACGGCCGAGAACCCCGTGGGACTACGCCGTGAGGTACATTGATGTAGCAGAATTCGTGAGAATTCTGACGCGTGTGCCAGCAGCTGCGATGTTCAGGGACTTCCAAGTCAGTCGGCAATCGGCGGAACTCTTACGAGATTCCGCTACAAAGTCCTTCACGGCCTATCCCACGGAGGAGTCAGTCTGATCTTTCCAGGCGTCGCGGACCAGGTTGAGCATGCGTTGGATCGTGCGCCGGGTATAGCCCAACCTTTCGGCGATTTCGTCGTTGGTGTAGCCCTCGAGCTTCAACATCACCAGCGATTCCAGTTCAGGGTCGTTGAGCAATGCCAGAAGCCTCGCACACTCTTCGGCCATCAACGCGGCCGATTCAGGGCCTAATTCCTTCGTGGGCATCTTATCCAGCCGCGAATCAGCGCCTCCCAGATAAGTGTGGACATCATGGGGAGTGTCCTGATTGCCGCCTCGTTTCTCTGCCGCTTCGATCTTCAGACGGTCGTTGGCCTTTCGTAGCGTAAAGGTGGCGAGCAGGTGCCAGAGACCTTCGCTGCCGTCCAGTTCGCTGTATCGGCCGTCCTGAATGGCCCTGCAGAAATTCTCGAAGGCACTCAACGTGACATCTTCTTCGTCGAAGCCGCCATGTTTGGCCGTTCGCAGGCGGGCTCGCGCCAGTTGATTCATCCGGCGCGAATAGCGATCCCACAAGGCATTGGCCGCGTCGCGGTTACCTTGTTTGAGTTCGCGCAGCCAGAGTACGACGGATTCGGATCCGGTCACAACATGTTCCAGGGAAGTAAGTTACGTGCATTTCAACGTAGGGGAACTGTGGGTCCCAAAGAGATTTTCAAAATTGTTTGTTGAAACTTGTCACATCCTACGGCAGTTCTTCCTTGAATCCGTATGAGTTGAACAATCGCAAACAATGGTTACCAAGCGACAGTTGGACTTTCCATCTGAAGCTGACCCTACAGGGGAGTCAATCGGAAAATCGGATCGCCAGGCATCTCGAGGAAAGACGCCTGGCGTGAGATGGTCTAATCGACACGTCCCATACATTGAGGTTCGAGATCGAGATTGGAAAGGCCAGTAGCGATCCCCAGTTCGTCCTGTCGCTCCCGTGATTCCGGGTTGCATTGAGAGACCGAAATCACTGGAGGGGCACGAAAATGAAGTCGGAGCGCACCGCTTGAGATTTGAGAAACAACCTGAGGAGGTAGCAGAGACCGTCCAATTTTGATTGGACGGCTCTGTTCGTTTTTAATCACATTCCTCAATCGTCCTGTAGTGAGACCGTACAGGTCCTGTTTGATTCCAGGATGTTGCCGGTCATGGAGCTGTGGTGTGGGAAATGGATTATGCGAATTCCACGTCATGTAGCAGAAGCAGTGGGAGAATTTCGATCCGGCTTTTGAGTCCCATTCGTTAAAGGTCTTGTCGTTGGCATGTGGCATCGCCGCAATCCAGAAAGCCCGTCATTACGAAATGGACTTGTCATTGTCAGCGGTCACAATGGTGTGCCTCAATCAGAGTGTGAGACATTTTTAGAGCCCCAGATGGACACGAGAAATCATCGCGCAGGTTCAAAGAAAGAACGGGAGTCCCTTCTAATGAGACATCGCCAGGCGCTAGTCATTGTTGATTTTCTCGATGCTCATCAGACGCTGCGCAACATATTTGCCGAGCAGATCCATGCCCAGGATTGGCGGCGCTATCCCGGCGTGGCGAATGCCTATTGCACGACTTTCCTGGGTGATGCTCCGGACGAAGATCTGGTCGCGCAGACCGAGGCCGATTTGTTGCAAGCTGCCGAAGATGCCGGAATTGAGGAATGGGACGCCGTGTGTCTGCTGGATGACGCCGTCGTGGTGATTTCGGAGACCGGCCGGTCGCACTCAACCGCCTCCTGATGTCGGCAGATCTGGCGAGAAGCGTTTGTCGGCGATACAAGCTCGAAGCGCAAGCGAGTGCATTTCTATTCATTTCGAAGAGATGCACTTGCTTGCGCTTCGAGCTTGTCTAGGCAAGGATTGTCCCAGCCTTATTCTTCCGTCTGGGCCTTCTGCATCCGCGCGTGACAGGCGGCGATTTCTTCCTGTAACCGCTGCACCTCGCGAATGTCGTCCATTTGCTGCTTGGCCCCGGAGAGTTGCTGTTGCAACAGGGTCAGCTTCTTCTTTTCGACCTCGATCTGCTTCTTTTGTCTCTTGTTCAGAGTCATCGTGGCGAATTTGCATCCAGAGTTGGGGACTCGACGAATCTCCGCGGCAACATTGCCGAACGGCCTGCAGGCGGTCTATTCTATTCGCGGCCACGAAGAAGACGATTCAGCGGGTGTCCGCGAACAATCGTCTCGTCAGGGGTCGGGTTTCGTATAGAATAATGTTCGGCAGGCGAAAAAGAAACGTGCGACCTCGGCCGATTCGCTTTCATCCCTCACCGCGACCACTGATGTCATCCTACTTTTTGTGTTCTCACTGCTACAACTGGGTGCGCCCCTACAACGGGCACTGCCCGGAATGCGCCGCGGGGATTGATGTGGATCAACCCGATCCCCCGTTGTATCAACTGCAGACCGATATTGGGGATCTGATATTACCTCTCGGACCGGTCCGTATTCCTCGCAGAAATCTCCCAGGCCAGGGCTTGCTCTATGCGACGACGCGCGGGTTGTTTTTTTTGCCGCATCGTCTGGAGCACGTGACGCGGTTTGAAGAACGCCACGTGGGCCCCCCGTTGTTGTGGCGGATTGCCGCACTCTTATGGACTCCCTTGTATCTGGCGTTGTTTTTCTTTCGCAGCCGGGAAGTCCGCGAAGTCCAGGTCGCCGAACACCGACCACAGTTGCTGGAATCGCACGAAGGGGAGCTGCTGCCAGAACTCCTGATGGACAATCCCGGGGCCTTTTTTCTGCCGCTGAATTCCATTCGAGGGATCGAACGGCGTCGTGATCGCTGGGTGATTGACCGAATTTATGGCGGCCGGGTCACCATCCAGGCCGATGCCGACAAAAAGATGTTCGACGACCGCATGTGCGAGCATCTCGATTCACCCGAATGGCGACACGTCGTCAGCCGCTGCTGATAAGTGGGATAGGCTTCCAGCCTGTCGTGTTCGCAAATGAATGACAGGTTGGAAGCCTATCCCACGGGGGCTACGTCCGGATGAAACCGGAAAACCACGCCCCCAAGATCCCGCTGACGATCACCGGCAGCCACGCTGCCAGGTCCAGCCGCATGACTCCACCCTGGGCCAGGTAGGCGCAGCATTGCTGCATCCCGAGTGCGAACGTGGTCAGTGCCAGGCTACAGGCCAGATTGACGACCACGCCCCGGCTTTCTTTGCGCATGATGACGGGGACAATCATCAACACCACCAGCAGATTGAATAACGGGCGGGTCATCCGGGAGTGCAAATGCACTGTCTGTGCGCGGAGTGACAGGATTCCGAACGACGGATTGCGGGCGTTTTCGAGCAGTTCCCGCGTCGACAGGTTCTCAAAAAACTTGTTGCGATTGACCAATTGGTCAAAGCTGATGTCGGTAACGATGAACACCTCGTCCGGGGCGTCGCCGGGGAGGACGATTTCGCGACCTCGATCGGTGAGAGACAGTTCCGTATAGGCCGGCGTGACGTCAGTCAGATACCACCCGGCGACTGGTTGTTCGGCCGACTTCGGACGATAAACGGCCGTGCCGCCATGCACTGTGGTCAGTTTCGTGGCCAACTCAGGCGCGGGCAACACGAAATCCGCCTGGGTCAGTTTACGAGCCTTTAGAAACAGCTTCCCGCTGAGAATCTGGAGGTGACTGGAAAAATCGGGCACAGGCCGGATCTTGTCGGCGGCATCGGCATTTTGCCCCGGCCTGGCCTGTAGTTGTTCGCTGACTCGGGGAATCAGCAATTCCTGATTGGCAACCAGCAACAGGCTCACAAACACGTTGCCGCACATCAGCGGCACGGCCAGGCGGTAGCTGGGGATTCCGGCCGAGAGTATTGGATTCAGTTCACCGTGCCGCAGCAGCATGGCCAATGCCATCAGCGCTGCCATCACCGAAATCAGGCTGCCGACCGATTCAAAGAACGCGCAAGCACGGAACAGATAGTATTGGGACATTTCCGCGAGCACATGGACAACTCCCCCGGAATTCCGCGTGAATTCATCGAGGTTTGTGAAGACGTCCAGGACGACGAACAGGCCGAACAGGGCCAGGAAGGTGACCGCAAAGGCCTGCCAGTAGCGTTGCAGCAGATAGCGGTCGAGTAACGTCGTCATTGATGGGGGACTGACTTAACAGGCTGTTAGGGGTGCAGGTCACCCACGCCCTGGCGAGCGTGGTTTCGAATGCGAGCTACGCGGCACGAACTCGTTGACGTTGGATTTCTGACCAAGTTTGCACGACTGCCTGCCATACGCGATCTGGAGACAATTCTTCAAAACAGGCCAGGTGTGCGGATCCCTGGTGAGGGCAGCGTTTGCAATAGCTGGCGGCACAGGGCAAGTGCGTTGCCACCATGCGACGCAGCGGTGCCGGTGGAGGACCTGATCGAGTGGGACTTGTACAGGTGAATATTCCGACCGCCGGCGTACCCAGTCCCGCCGCCAGATGCAGGGGCCCTGAATCATTCGACAGCACGAGGTCCGCCCGCTGTAGCAACGCAGCCAGTTGCTTGATCGTCGTCTGGCCAGCCAGGCTTTGGATTTCACTGCGCGGAGCCACGTGCTGAACCAGTTCCACCAATTCTTTTGCGGCAGAACTTTCGCCACCACTGCCGACGACAATCGCCGACATGCCGAGTTCTTCCACCGCGCGTCGGGTCACTTCTGCAAATTGGCGAAGGGGCCATTGTTTCGTCTGCCAACGCGTTCCTGGTTGAATCACCAGCAGCGGTCCCCGCAAGCTGGCACGCAGCTTCTCGGCCCAGACACGGTCATAATCGGGAATCACGATTTCAGTGTTCGAGCGCAGCTCTACCAAGCCCAGTTCCTCAGCGATGCGCCATGCTCGGCGATACGCGGGAACCTGAATTCCCGAATCGGGAAGGAGTTGGTGACACGCCAGATGAGCCCCTTCGCGCGCGGTCTGCAGGCCGATTCGAATTGGGGCACCGGTGGCGAGAGTCATGATCCCGGTGCGCAAGAGACCTTGTAGATCGAATACCAGATCAAAGCGCGATTTCCGCAGCCGCTGCAGCAGTGTGTACCAGGCCCCTGTTCCACCCTGCCGGTCGAACGGAATCAGCTCATTCAAACAGGAATGCCCGGTGAGCAGGTCAGACAGCTCCCGATTGATGACCCAGGAAATGTGGCTCTCGGGAAAGCGTTGCCGCAACACGGGCAACACCGGCAGCGATTGCACGACATCACCCAGCGCACTGGGCTTGATGACACAGATCTTCCGGATCGTGTGATTGGCAAGTCGTGTCGTCAGGCTGCCGGCATCCATGCCTTGAACCGTTTCACTGCAGTGGGAAATCAAATCGCCAACACAAGTCCCGCCATCGGGTTTGGTCGAACGCGGGATGTTATCGTGATTCCCAGTTTGACCTCAAGAGCAGTCCCGGAATCTGGGTGGTTTGGGTTACTGGCGTGTTTTTTGCTTCCGCGTGAGCTTTTGGTCCCTTGCGTCCTTTTTTGTCCTTTAGGTCCTTTTCCCAATTGATCAGGGACGTCAACGACTATAAGGACTTAAGGGACAACGCGCCGCCGGAATACTTGCAACCCATGCACAAGTCGCCATACTGCAGTCAACTGCGGGAGTTGACCAGTCTGGTTCGACGGCCTGCGGTTGAATCTCCCCATAAACGCAAAACCTTCCTCCCCTCTCAGGAGCAACATGATGGCCGATCTTCGCAAGGCAGCAGTGACGTTAAAGGGTGGTCCCGTCGACCTGGCTGGCCCCGCCCTCAAGGTGGGCGATGCCGCCCCCGATTTCAAACTGCAGGGTGTGTCGCTGGGGGATGTGACGCTCGCCGATTCCGCTGGCAAGACGCGGATCATCGTGACGATTCCGTCACTCGACACGGCGGTCTGTCATCTGGAAACCAAGAATTTCAATGAATCGATCAAGGGGCTGCCCCAGGCCGTGTGTCTGGTGGTGAGCATGGACCTGCCGTTTGGCCAGAAACGCTGGTGCGGTGCGGAAGGCGTCGAGAATGTGATCACCCTGAGTGGCCATCGCTGCAAGCAATTCGGCGAAGACTACGGCGTGCTGATCAGCGGCGGCCCGCTGGATCGCTGCCTGGCCCGCGCCGTGTTCGTGGTGAATCCGGCTGGCAAGATCACCTATGCCGAGTACGTAGCTGAGATCGCCACACACCCGAATTACGAAGCGGTCCTGGCGGCTGCCAAGGTCTGAGAGCTCTAATTAACTCTAACAAAACCTCTGCGTCAGTTCAGAACCGCGTGAAATATCGCGGTCCAGAACTTCCCCAAACCGGTTTTGTCAGGGCTTCTAAAAGAACTCGTCATCGTCTTCCAGGTTGGTTTCGGTAATCACCGTCAGGCCCTGTTCGGTGAGAATCCGCAAGGCCATCTCCACGTCGTCGACATACATCGCAATCGCACCTCGCCCATGCCTGCGGTAGAGCAACGGATAGGTGTAGGAGATGTTGATTTCGGCTGCCAGCAGTGCCATGCAGATTCTCAGATAGGGCTGGGGATCGTCGGGCAGTTCGACTCCGACCAGATCGCTTTCGGAAAAGGCGAACTTCGAGAGCTGAAAGACTTCCCGGGCCCGGTCCGTATTGTTGACCATGACGCGAACGATGGCGCAGTCGACCGAATTTGCGATGCTGAGCGCGACGACACGGATTTCGTTGCGTTCCAGATGCCGCAACAGGTCGTACAAACCGCCGACCCGATTTTCCATGAACACGCAGAACTGTCGCAGGCTGGGCCAGTCGCGGCCTCGCATGGTGACCGAGTCCGTGTGTTCATCATTGCCAAAGCTCATTCCAGAATCCTCATGAAAGTTGGTCTCCACACGGCGGGGCAGCATCAATCCCTGAACTGCGATGCGTCCCGCTGGCTGGATTGACGCCTGAGTCTTATGCGAATCAGAACGATGCGTCAATTGGGGATGGCCACAGAACCACGATTTCTGGAAGTTGGCAATCACACCTGCCACAGCGGAGTGAATTTACGTTTTACAAACTCACGCCCTGGCGGGCGTGTCGGTATTCGCTCCTCAGTTCTGAGACCTCGTTCATGATCGATACGTTCTTGTTCGATATGGGAAATGTCCTGGTCCATTTTTCTCATCCGCGGATGTGTGCGCAGATCGCCAGCGTGTGCCACGGTTCGGCCGAAGAGATTCACCGGCTGTTGTTCGATTTGAACTGGGAACACGAGTTTGAACGAGGGGAACTGACTGAAGCCCAGTTTCAGGCCCGCCTGGAAAACCATTTTCAACGTCCGCTCGATCTGTCGGCGCTGGTCCTGGCCGCGTCCGACATTTTTACGCTCAATGCCCCGCTGGTTCCCATCCTGCGAGCCTTGCGTCGGCAAGGCAAGCGGTTGGTGCTGCTGTCGAACACCAGTGTCTCTCACATCGAATTTGTGCGACGTGAATTCGACGTACTGGGATATTTCGATGACTTCGTACTCTCGTATGAAGTCGGTGCGATGAAGCCGCAGCCGGCGATCTTCGAAGCCGCCTTGAACAAGATTCAATGCCCGCCCGAACGCTGCTTTTACACCGACGATATCGAACCCTACATTGAGGCCGGGCGCGGGTATGGATTGCAGGCCGAGGTCTTCACGACAGCCGAGTCTCTGACACATCAATTGGCGAGTCGCGGCGTGATCGTAAATTAGTGAGATAAAATACAGATAAAGGTCCGATCGGAAAGCACGCGTCTGCGATCTGGAGAGTGGCGTCGAGGGGATTGCTCTCGTACTGGCAGTGGTGGCAATGGGAATTACCCAGCTTATCTCTTGTCAGAAGATTTTTTTGCAGGGCCGCTTGCTCTTGAAAATGATTGCCAATTGATTGATAACAGCACGCAGTGGCGGCGTTGATTTGCCGTGCGCGACTTCCCAGTCTCATGCAGGAGTCGAATATGTTGTCCGATCGTTGTCCTGATTGTGAATCACAGAACGAGAATGCTGCCGACGTGACACGTCGTCGCTTCTTGAAGACCGCTGCGGCTACGGCCGCCGTGGCGACACTCCCGCGCATCATCGTCGCTGCCGAAGAGCCGAAGCCGACTTCCGAGAACCTGGTCAAGAAGTTGTACGAGACGCTGACCCCCGAACAAAAGGAAGAGGTCTGTTTCGATTGGGATCACAAGGACGATCGCGGACTGCTGCGGACGCACGTGTCGAATAACTGGAATATCACCGACACTGCCTGGAATGTTGGGGGCAAGCACTTCACCTCAGACCAGCAGGGGATCATCGAAGCCCTCTTCTGGGGACTCTACAATCCCGAATGGCACGACCGTTTGCGCAAGCAACTGCAGGATGACGCTGGCGGCTATGGCAAGGCCCAGACGATCGCCTTGTTCGGGACACCGGGCAGCGACAAGTTCGAGTTCGTCATGACTGGCCGGCATCTAACGATTCGTTGTGATGGGAACACCACCAGCAATGTGGCTTTCGGTGGACCGATCTTCTACGGTCACGCCGCCCAGGGTTTCAACGAACCTGCAGATCACGCGGGCAACGTTTACTGGCACCAGGCGCTGAAGGCCAATGGGCTTTTTAAGATGCTGGACGGCAAGCAGCGCGACAAGGCGTTGATTGCGACCGCGCCACACGAGAGTCAGGTTGGCTTCCGGGGCAAGGCGGAAGATATTCCCGGCCTGCCGGTCAGCGAACTGTCTGCGGATCAGAAGACTCACGCTCAAGACATTCTGAAGACATTGCTCGAGCCATATCGCAGTTCTGATCAAGCCGAGGCTCGCAAGTGCCTGGATGCCAAGGGAGGCCTCGATCAATGTCGTCTCGCATTCTACAAGTCTGGTGATTTGGGGAATGACGGCGTGTGGGACAACTGGCGTCTGGAAGGTCCCGCGTTTGTCTGGCATTATCGCGGTACGCCTCACGTTCACGTGTGGGTGAATATTGCCGATGATGCAACTTTACCCTTGAATGCCAAGGGGTAAGGCTTGTCGTATCCAAGGTCGCCAGACCTCGGGGCGTGTCATAGGAACGCCCGCTGTGTGGCGAACAAGGCGACAAGATCGTGGTGCGGATGTCGGCAGCATCCGCGACCAGTTAATGTTCTGAACGAGACTTGGGGAAGCTTCGTGCTGGAACGTGGTACTGCTGTTGAAGTCGACTGTGTCTGTGCTGGGAAAGTTGACTTGGCCGTGTCATCAACGATCAGGTCTCGCGGCCTGATCGGGACACGGTGTTTCGAAGTATTCAAAAGCAATGGCACGGCATTCGCAAAACGCGTGTCATACCTACTCTGTTTACATAACACGAGATAGTTTCATGTGGTTTGATACCACGTGATATGGAGTGTAAACCGGGATTAGCTTTGGGGGCAGTGGCCAAGCGGCAGTGAGCCTGGTTCCAGGTTTTACCTGTTGCATCAAGATTGGCCGGATCGCTCGAAACCTTGGATCAATTCCTTCAGCACAGTGAGGCCATCTTGGCTCGAGATAAACGTTCGCTCGTTAACCGTAGATCATTCCTGCCATCACAAGTGAAATCGGTTTGCGAAACTTGGCCCCTTCTCGAACGCTTGGCTTATCATCAAACCACCACACATCGTCTGACATTCAAAGAAGATGTTGAGACCTATCGGAAGTTCGGAGCACGGGCGTTTGGTGCCTGGCGTTTTAAAGTAGAAGACTTCGGTGAATTTCGCGCGTTCGACCTGTTAAAAGAACGCGAACTGACCGTTTCCAGCCTGTCCTGGGCCGGCGGGTTCGCCTACTCCGACGGCGAAGCCTACGAAGCCGCCGTCGCTGATGCCTTCGACGCCGTAAAGATGGCACAAACCCTGGAAGCTTCGTGCCTGGTGGTCCTGCCCGGAACTCGCGGCTCCTACACGGTGAATCATGGTCGTCGAATGATCATTGAAGCACTGCAGCGAGTGGGTGATGTCGCTGGAGCACGAGGAGTGCAGGTTGCCCTGCAACCGGTTGATAAGACCTTTGCGGAAGATGGCTGCTTCCTCGATTCGCTCGACAAGATGCTCGACTTCCTGGCTGACTGCCAACACCCGCAAATCGGCCTGAATCTCGATTTGTTCCATCTGCGGAATACCCCCCGACTGATCGAACGATTGCCGGAATTGCTCCCTTGGATTCGCCTGGTTCAACTCAGCGACTGCCGTCAGCATCCGACGAGTGCCATGGACCGCTGTCCGTTGGGGGTGGGGATTCTGCCCGTCGGTGAGTTGGTTGAAGCGCTGGAGGCATTGGGATACCGGGGCTTCTACGACGTGCCGTTGATGTCAACCACCAGCCGGAATGGCAACTACGCACAGGTCCTGCAATCGACTCGGCAAACATTCGAAGAGTTGGCGGGCATGCGCTAACCGGTTAACATCGGGGAATCGACCCTGCATTTAAGGTTCGATTTCTTTTCCAGGAGAGCATCATGGATCATCGACTGCTCAACCTGGATGAGCTGGCAGTGCGGTTGGGGCGGGACCGTCGAGAAGTCGAGCGGCTGGTGCAGCGCGGCAATCTGCCAGGGCGGAAGATCAACGATCAATGGCAGTTTCATCCTGCCGAGGTCACCCAGTGGCTGGAACAGGAGCTGCGCAATTACAGCGACGCCGAACTCGTGCAGGTCGAGGAGGCTCAACGGTCCACCGAGTTGGATCCCCAACTGCCGGTGACGAGTCTCTTGAAGCCTGAACTCGTGCAGGTACCACTTGAGGCACGCACGAAGCGCTCGGTTCTGGAATCCCTGCTGGAAGTGGCGGGCCGTACCTGGCAGGTCTGGGAACCGGCCCCGATTCTCAAGGCAATGTTAGAACGCGAAACGGCTTGTTCGACTGGTTTTGAGAATGGTGTGGCGATCCCGCATACGCGAACCCCGCTGCCAGACGTCCTGGGAGAATCGTTGATCGCGTATGGCCGGACGTTTTCCGGGATTCCCTTCGGAGCACCCAAGCGGGCCCTGTCCGATATCTATTTTCTGGTCCTCTGCCGCGATTCCCGAACGCATCTGCAGGTCCTGGCACGCCTGGGACGGATGATCCAGATCCCGGGCTTTCTGGACGAACTGCGAACCACCGACGATTCGAGTGCCACCTACGAAGTCATCATGGCCGCAGACCAGAAGTTGTCCTAATCATCTGGCAGGCATCTGTGTAGCGGTCATCATTGGTCCTATAGGTCCCATGTGTTCATCCGCCCCATGAATTCTATGGGACACATGCGACTTATAGGACAGATGGGACTTATGGGAATGGGATCAAGCTAGCCCCGATTTACCCGCGCTTTCGCGTTTGTCCCGACTTCTTCTTGCCCTGCTTTTCCGAACGAAACTGGGCCTCGCGTGGCGGTTGCCGGCGTGGTTTGATGTCCTGTCCGACTGCCGATCGCGGGGCGGCGGTTTCTTTGTTCTCTCGGGCTTCGACTTTCTTGGACCTTCCACGACGATGCCGCGTTTTCGCTCGGTCGCTGGGGGCTTCTCGCTGCAATTCCGGTGCCCGTGTCGGTGCCGGTGGATATTCGGGATGATCGGTTTCGACCAGCAGAATGCAGCGGATGAAGCGTTCGATCGCTCGCAGGGCGTCGGCCTCTTCCGGCTCGCAGAATGTGATCGCGATGCCCCGATTGCCAGCTCGAGCGGTGCGGCCGATGCGATGCACGTAGGTCTCGCAATCGCGGGGGACGTCGTAATTCACGACGTGCGTGATGCCATCCACATCGATGCCACGCGCCGCGATGTCCGTCGCCACCAGCACATTGATCCGATTGGCTTTAAAGTCCGAAAGTGCCTTTTCACGCATCAACTGCGTCTTGTCGCTGTGAATGGCGTCCGCCTTGATGTCATGCCGCACCAACTGCCCGGCGACTCGATCGGCATGATGCTTCATCTTGACAAAGACCAGCACGCGGCTGGCCTGTCGCGACATCAAGAAGTGAATCAGCAATTTCAGCTTGTTGTGCTTCTCGACGTGGTAGACGTACTGGTCGACCGCTTCGACGGTGGGATGTTCGGGGGCGACGTGAATCTCGGCCGGATCTTGCAAAATGCTGGAGGCGAGGTCGACAATGTCCGGCGGCATCGTCGCGGAAAAGAACAGCGTCTGACGTGCCGTCGGCAATTCCCGGATCAGCTCGGTGACATCAGGCAAGAAACCCATGTCGAGCATCCGGTCCGCTTCATCGAGCACCAGGATTTCCACATATCCCAGATCGACATGTTCCTGCTTCAACAAGTCCAGCAGGCGGCCGGGCGTGGCCACCAGAATGTCGACCCCCGGCTTGAGTGTCTTGATCTGTCGCGCGGCGCCGACGCCTCCGAAGACCAGCGCGTGCCGCAACGGGCTGTGCTTGCCGTAGGTGCGAAAGCTTTCGTCGACTTGCGCGGCGAGTTCCCGTGTGGGTGTCAGGACCAGGGCGCGGACCTTGCGGATCTGATTCTTCGGGGGCTGACGGCATTGGGTCAGGCGATGAATCACCGGCAGGGCGAAGGCCGCCGTTTTACCAGTTCCCGTTTGGGCACAACCCAGAACATCCCGCCCCTCCATGATGAGCGGAATCGCCTGCACCTGGATGGGGGTGGGTATCGAGTATCCCGTCTCGCGAATCGCCTTCACAATCGGTTCGGCCAGATCAAACTCGTAAAACGAGTGTTCCGTTTCTTCTGCTTGTTCTTCTACCGGCTCTTGATCCATATTGCGCTGTCCGCACCTTTCCTCAGCCATCGCTACTCGTTTTCCCAATGATTCGCAACCGGCTATCATAGCGTGTCCACTGAGCGTAAGGAATTGACGATATCCTGGAGAAAGAAGCGATGCCGATCCGGTTGGGAATTCTGGGAATGTGGCATGTCCACACCGCTGGACTGGTTTCGCAAATCGCCAAATATCCTGAGGAATTTGAGCTCGTAGGTGGCTTTGATCCCGAGCCGCAGGTGGTGCTGCAGCGCCAGCAGGCTTGGGAACAGCTATTGCCACAGTTCGTGTGGCATACTTCGGCGGACGCTTTGTTGCGCGAGAAACTCGACGGCGTCGTCGTGGAAGGGCGCGTGCATGAGAACATCAAGTGGGCCGCCATGGCCATCGACAGCGGCCGGCCGGTTTTGCTGGAAAAGCCTGCCGGAGACCGCTTCCAGCCC
>CAMAVF010000182.1 GCA_945861445.1 Planctomicrobium piriforme
GCATGTGCTGAACGCGTTCCAGTTCCCGGAGAAGAACTTGACCCCGCCGAAATGGGTCCCCGCGACGGTCAGCACTTACGGTGCCATCAGCTGGGACGTTGCCGCAGCCTATACGACTGTGGAAACCCTGTACGACACGTTATCGTTCCTTGGCGAGGGAGCCTTCGCGAAGATTGTCGACAATCTGGCGGAACAGGAAGACGGGCCCAAGATTCACATCAAGAAGGATATCATCGATCAGGTTACCGGCGTCATCACCGTGGTGGGCAACGTGCCGGAAGATGCCGAGGCCCTGAGTGGCGAGCGTTATTTGATCGGAGTGGAACTGAAAGAGGAAGCACCCGTTCGTCAGTTGCTGGAAAAGTTGGCCGACCTGGACGGCTTCCCGGGTAAGGTCCGCGAGTTCGAGGGCGAGAAGATCTTCGAAATGCCCGCCATGGAAGAAGATGATGATGACGATGAGGCCAAAGCCGGCTACCGCCCGGCCATGGCCATCACCAAAAAGCAATTGATGTTCGCCACCCACGTACAAGAACTGGAAGCTCTGCTGCGATCCGACGCCGACCGTGAATCGCTGGCCGACAGCGAGGCGTACAAGGTGGTCGCCAAACGCTTCCCCGAACAGACCTCCTCACAAAGCTTCCAACGCTCGGACGCGCAGTTGAAGATGATTTACGAGGCCCTGAAGAGCGGTGCCTTGACGGAAGCGTTGTCGAAGGACGACTTCGAGTTGAACGTCAGCACTCTGCCTGAGTTCGACACCTTGAAGAAATACTTCCAGCCCTCGGGCGGCTACATGAAACCAGATGAACGCGGTTGGTTCATGATGGGCTTCAGCCTGAAAGGCAAAGCGGCCGAATAGGCTGGCACCAGAGTTGAAAAAACTGGGCCGGCTGGTTGCACGATTGCAGCCAGCCGGCCTTTTTTCATAAGTCCCATAAGTCCGATTCGTGCCATTCCATGCATGGGACACATGGGACACATGGGACTTATGGGACGGATGGGACTTATGAGAGAAGCGTGCCCGCCACATCTATAACAATCGCAGCCGTTTTCGCAGCATCCATTCCACGGACAGCACCGCCGTGAACAGCAGCAGAATCAAATAGTGATTCCACAGCGGCTTGGGATTGTCGGTCTTCAATGGGACAGGCTCACCCGGCGGCAGGGCTGCGGGCAAGCTTTCCGCCGTGGCGATCGGGAAATACTTCGCATGGGTTTGCTCGGCCGCTTGAGCCAGTTCGGTCACATCCAAGCGCAAGGTCTGCGTTTCCTTCAAGGGAGATTCCACGCGAAAATCCTTGGACGGGGGAGCACCCGCAAACGCCGGGGTTTCCACGACCGCGTGGTACGAACCCTCGGGTGCCTGGTTCAACTGCCCTTCGAAGGTCGACGGTGCCTGCGGCAGACGGGTCAGCTTCAGCTTGCGCTGCGGATCCCCGGGACGCTCTAGAACAACCGTCACGCCGTCATCGTTCACTGGCGTCTGCCGATCATCCAGAAACCGGACGCGCACATAGATCGGCTCGCCCTTCTGATAGACCGATCGATCCAGGGTCAGCTCGGCCGCCCGGTCTTTGCCCAGCAGACGAGACCGGCACAGATAACGCAGGGTCTGGACCCAGTAGCGCCCGTAGTACAGATCGCCAACCCGAAACCGCCAGCGCCAGGTTTCATCAGTCGCGTGAAACATCACCTTCCCGGCCCCGTAACGCTGCATCACGATCACCGGGTACTTGTTGTTCCCATTCGTCTTCACCGGATGCGTCGCGAAGGCTTTGGCCCCTGGCTTCAAATCGGGCGCCTGGAGCAGCCAGAAGATCCCCGGCAAGTTGTTCCAGATGGCCAGACTATCGGGTTCATCCGCCGCGAAGCGAAAGATGGAACTTCCCTTCAAACCTTCCACCGTCAACTGCGGCTGAAAGCTCTCGGAAATTGGACTGGTGGCGGCAGGTGCGTGGGCGGAATCGAGTTCAATCGGCAACAGATCAGCGAGATGCGTCCCCTTGTAGCTCAGTGGATTGGACTGCGGCCCGGCAATAAACAGCAGACCGCCCCCCTGGTCCTTCACGAAGTCTCGCAGGTTATCGAGCACCAGGGGGCTCAGATAGGCCAGACTGAGGTCCCCCAGAAGGACCACGTCGTACTGCAGCAGTTCGCTCTTCTGAACCGGAAAATGGGGCTTGGCAGTCAGGTCTTCGGCGGCATACTCGGGGTCGGCATCCTGCAAGACGGTCGCCAGCTCCACGGTCTTTTCACGCTCGAGCAAATGCTTCAAATAGCGGAACTCGTACCGCGGTGTGTTGTCTGCCAGCAGGACGCGGATCTTCTCTTTACGGACGGATACGTGCCGGGTTTCTTTGTTATTGTCCAGGCGGAACTCTTTGGGCTGCGGAGTGACTTCCAGCACCAGATCGAGTTCCCCGACTGCCGTCGGCGTAAACGTGATCTCCAGTCCCAGCGGCGACTTGTCGTCTGCCACGGTCACCGTCTTTTGTTGCAGGACCTTGTTCGTGCCCGCCTGCTTCAGCTTGAGTTCGATCGGCTTGCCCGCGTAGCCGGAGGCCTTTAACTTCGCCGACACGGTAATGGGGTCATCGACGAACGCGACTTCGTCCACCAGCGTATCAAACAGCGCCAGATCGCGCAGCGGTTCATCATTCCCGATGCCAACCGTGTACAGCGGCACGCGCCGCGCCCGAGCGTAGGCCGCCGCCGTGGACAGACGCTCGGCTTCGGTCGTCGTGGTGATTCCATCCGAGATCACGATAATGGCCGCCGGCGGAGTCCCCCGCAAATCATTCAGCACGCCACGCACCGCGGGACCCAGACGCGTGTTGTCACCCTGCGATTTCAATTCTTTGACCAGCGGCAACAGTTGCTGGATGTCCTCCGGCTTGATCACATCCTTGTTGCCCAGCCAACTGGCACTTTCAGCGAAAGTGTAGATTCGCAACTTGTGCTGCCGCTGCAATTCGCGCAGGAAGCGGCCATCCTGTCGAGTCAGCAGGGCCTTCGCGACATTCAAACGTGAAGGGGTCTTGGCGCCCCCCTCCGTCAGCAGTTTCGTCACCGTCTGCTGGACTTTGGAATCGGCATATTGATCGGGAGTGTCCATGCTGCGTGAGGTGTCGAGCATGATCACGACATACGGCAACCCGGTTCGCTCAATCCGCAACACGGCTTCGCTGATCATGAAAACCAACAGAGCGATCGACGTCAGCCGCAGACCAATCAGCAAAGCGCGCCACAGGCGGTTGATGTTCTGGCCATCACGGCGATAGACCGTCACGACGAACAATACCGTGGCCACCGAAAACAGCAGCAAGAACCACTGTGGCCATGGAAAGGAATGTCCCCAGTGCCACGACGTCCCCTGACCGGGATCAGACGGCGGCACATCAAACAACCATTCCAGAGAACGCTGTAGCATAAGGAGTGGCACGTGAGAAATCGTTTAAGACCAGTCACCCACGCGAAAAGCGATGGAGCAACTCGGCATTATAGCCTGAGCCGCCGCAAACCGACAAACACCTATCCCCGGTCCGAAAAAAACGCAGGCCAGACATGTATCTGGCCTGCGTTTTTGAATTTTGTCGACTTACTGCCTGCGGGCTCAATTACTCAGCAGGCTTCTTCTCTTCCGGCTTGTCTTCCTTCGGCTTCTCTTCGGCGGGTTTCTCTTCAGTGGGCTTCTTAGCTTCGGGCTTCTTTTCTTCAGCCTTGGGCTCTTCGGGCTTCGGTTCCGAGGGCTTTTCGGCGTCGGGCTTGGGTGTATCGGCCGCTGGCTTGTCTTCGGGTTTGGCGTCCGGCTTTGCATCGTCGGCCTTGGGTTCGCCCGGGGCAGCCTCGCCCGGCTTGGGTTCGGGCTTGGTCTTTTCTTTGACCAGGCTGGCACGCGACAGCCGGAGCTTGAGGAAGTTTTCTTCCGAGATCACGTAGTACCAGTCGGCAAACCGCTCGTTCAGTTCCTTGACCTTCTTCTGACCCTTGGCCACTTTTTCGTTGTAAGCCTTTAGATCGTCTTCGTACTTCTTGGTCGCCGCCAGTAAATCGGCCTTGGCCTGTTCTTCAGGAGTCGGCCCCTTGGGAGCGGCGGCCTTGGGAGCCTCTTTTTTCACGGCGGCAGGCTTCGCGTCGGCAGCCGGCTCTTTGGGTTCGGTTGCCTCGGGCTTGGCCTCGGGTTTGGTTTCTGCCTTCTTTTCGGCCGGCGCTTCGTCAGCCTGCTTCTTCTCCGCTTCGTCCTGACAATCCCCCTTCTTACCTGGCTCGTCCGGCTTCGCTTCCGGTTTTTCTTCAGCAGCGGGTTTGTCTGCCGCAGGCTTCTCCTCGGCCGGCTTGTCTTCTTTCGGCTCGTCTTCTTTCTTAGGTTGATCTTCTTTAGGTTTGCCTTCGGCAGGCGTCTCGTCGGATGGTTTTTCTTCCGTGTCGGTATCAGCCGACTTCTTCACTGCCGGTTTCTTGGCAGCCGTGCCCGGGGGCTCTGGCTTCGGACCAATCGATTCGGCAACAAAGTCCGCCGTGATGAAGACGTAGCGGCTCTTGGTGGAGCCCTTTTCATCAGCCTTGTCTTTCTTGCCCTCTTTTTCATTCTGCTTCCGCTGGTCGGCCTCCAGGCCGGTTTCCATTTCCAATTCGGAACCGGCAAACACTTCACCAAATCGCAAGGTGTAGGCAACTCCCCCGTCAGTGATGGGGGCCATTTCCCCTTCACTCGCCATCAAGGCACCATTGCGCGACAGATAGAAGCCCTTTAACGCCAGGTCCTGAACCGTATTTTGGTCGACTGCCCCTTTGATGCCCTTCAAAACGGCGCTCAGCCCCTCCGGCTTTTCGCGAACACCAAGGATTTTCAGGTCATTCAGGGCCGTCGTCATTGTACGAATTTCGTCCTGATTCACTTCCTCTTTCGACTCGTCGAGACCCTCCAGAGTCCAAGGATCTGCGGGCTTGGCACGTTTTAAGATACTCGTTTCTGGAGCAAGCTGGTCACCCTTTTTCGCGTACTTCGTGATGCCAATCTCGTTCAGATTCTCACCCTGCAGTTGCAGCAAGTCTGATTCGATCCAATCGGCAAACTTCGTCGACAGGTCGATCGTTAGCTTCGCCATGTAGACCGACTTTTCAGCCGGGTTACGGATGTAGTAGTAGCTGTCGCGATTGGGGACGCGCTTGCCAATGATGTAGTCGACCAGCACCTTGCCGGCCCCGTCTTTCAAGGTAATGCGCTGGCCGCGACCTTTCAGCTTCTTGACGTCTTCGTCGAGCGGATCGATGACCTGCATGGCAACGAATTGCTCGGGATCCTTCGTCGCAAACTGTTCCTTCTTGATCCCAATGACGGACGCCGCCGTCTTGGCCAGGCGATCCTTGCCGTCAGCCGGGTAGTTGCGGTGCGAACCGATGACCCACTTGCCGTCTTTTTCTTCCACCTGGAAGTTCTTCGAACGGGTGCTGTCTTCATTGAAGCTGACGACGCTCATCGACTTCGCGTCCGTCGCCACGAAGTCCGCGAAGAAGGGCTTACCCACTTCGGCGAATTCGTCGGGGGCCTTGGGGTTGGCCGGGGCGAAAAAGGCCGCGAGGACCACCGACACAGCGGCGACGCCGACATAGCTGAGGGTTCGCGTCGATTCGTTCATCGAGGTGTCTCCAAAATATTCATTGAGGCGTCCGAGTAGTGGGAACGCACTGCAGATTTATTCGCAATCTCGCAACAAACACTGACTTGGCGAGCCGGGTGGCGTAAGCCCCCGGATTCTTATTCTGTTGTTCTTACTGTCATCGTTGAAGAATCCGGGCATCGCTGAAGAATCCGGGGGCTTACGCCGCCCGGCTCGCCAGGACTCAAGATTCAGGCTACTGCTTCACCAGACGATCCGGATTGATGTTCCGATTCTCATCCGCGAGGCGTCTTAAGAAGACCCACAGGCCGACCAGCAACGCCGGAATCGGGGGCAGAATCACCGACAACAAGCTATACCGGAACTCAATGTTGCGAATCTCTCGCTCGCTCTCGTTGCGAGCCTTTTCGATCTGCTGTTTCTTGTTGTTGTCGATTTCCGCTTCTTCGATTGCCAGGCGGCGAGATTCTTCTTCCTGCAGCATTTGACCCTTCAAGAACTTGGACCGTTCATCCAGACTCTTGTCGTTGCGCACGGCTTCGATCTGCTTCTGCAGGCGTTTCTTGGCTTCATCAAGTTGCTTCTTGGCTTCAGCGTCGGCGGAAATTCGCTCTTCGTTTCGCTTCTTCGTGAAGACCTGCGTTTGAGCTTCCACAGCGGTCAGCGTCCGTTCCCGGGCCCGTCGCTTGCGCAGCGGAATCATCGCCTGGTCGCCAGCCAGTTCGTCCACACAGTTGAGAACAAACGAGACGTTGTCGAGACGCAGGTTGTATAGCGAGCGTTCACGAATATCGACCATCCCATCCGAGATCATGTCAATGTCGCACACGTAGATCACATTGACCTGCTCACCCTGGTCCTTGTCGTCTTTCTTGCCGGCCGATTTGGATTTGATCTGGGCCGCCAGCACATACTGTTCACCGTCGGGCTTCATGTGAGGTGGGTCGCGAACGATCTGGGGTCCACCCATGCCCGGGAAGAAACTGGGAGCGTCGCGAATCAAATCTTCCCACGGAATTGTTCCCGCCAGCGTGCTCGACCGCAGCAGTGGAATGAATTCCAGCCCGGCATTTTCACGTTGACGGATCGTTCCGGAATACGGAATGAAGATCTCTTGCAGACCGTCGGATACAGGACTCTTCGGGCTGAAACCGCCGGCACCGGGACTCTTGGCACCAACCCAGACCAATTCGGGACTGATTAACTCGGTGAATTCCGGATGCGGCGCGAATCCATCGAACACAACCTCACCGTTGTCCCAGGCGACACCCAGCAGATTCATCAATCGGGTCGCCTTGCCGTTGTCCGCCTTGGGCTGCGGCGGGGCCTGTTGTCCGCCAAACGGGCCGCCACCGGCAGCAGGTTTCTGCTGGCGCGGGGCACTGCGGATATCAAACATGGGTATCGGATCGTCGAAGATCAACGTGGGCTTACCCTGCTTGACGTAGTCCACAAAATTCTGCATTTGCGGTTCGGTCAACGACGACGGGAGCGCCGCGATTAACACATCGTAACTGCCGGTAATCGGCGAATCGGCCATCACCTGTTCGACTTTGTATTGCTTCTTCAACTCGGTGACGATGCGCCATTCGGGTGACTGCCGGAACGTCGCCGGATCAAATCCGCCAGCCAGTTTCACATCGGTGGTCAGGATGCCGATCCGCAGTTCCTTGTCGGAAACAATCGTGCGGATGGATCGAGTCAATTCGTATTCGACAGGAGTTCCCACGTCGAAGAATGGAATGACGACTTCCTTGTCTGAGCCGCTGCTGATGACGCAGCCCATATAGATCGACTCCAGGGAGAACTTGCCACCCCGCTGGCTTTGGATCTGTTGCGGATTGATTCCGAATCCCTTGGCCTCATCGGCCGCGGTACTGAACTGGTCGGTCTCGACGATGCGGACGCGGACCTTGTCGCCACCAATCTGGTCGAACTGCCGCAACAGACCAATCAGATTGCTGCGTGTGGCGACGTACTCACCAGGGACCTTGGGGCTGACGAACGCTTGAATGATCACAGGCCGCTTGGCATCAATCGACCGGATGGTTTCGCGAGTCGTCGGGAAGACGCTATAGATGCGTTCGGCAGTGAAGTCCGCTCGCATCCCGGCAAACCCGGAGACTGCAATATTCAAACACACCAGGGTCACGGCCAGAGCCACGCCCCGCGCCAGGTAATGCCACCCCATCGACCCGTGTGGCCCGCCGCTCCAGTGACGCTTGGCGATCATGACCAGATTGACATACAGCATGAAGACCGCGAACGAGACGAAGTACAGGATGCCCGAGAGGGGAATCATTCCCAGTCCAAAGTCCCGCAGGTGCTCGTCAATCCCCAGGTTATTCAGCTTCGACAAGTTGCCCCAATCGGGGAACGCAATCCGGCCGAGAGCCACGGGAATCGCACAGATCGCCGAACCCAGGATGAAGGCCACCGTCGGGCTGTTGGTCAACACCGAAGCCACCATCGCGGCACTCAGCAGGGCAGCCCCCGCAATCCAGTAGCCGATGTAATTGGCCAGGATCAACGTCAGGTCGAAATCGTAGTGGAAGAACGACGTGGCCGTCAGGAACTTCAGGACGATGGTCGTTCCAAACACGAACGAAAACGCCAGGGCCGTCGTGTAAATCGCGAGCAACGACAGATACTTGCCCAGCAGGATTTCGACGTCATGCGCCGGCAGCGTAAAGAGCAGTTCGTCCGTTCCCTGTTTCTTTTCCTCGGACCAGCACGTCATGGCGATCGCGGGGATGATGAACAGCAGAATGAGCGAGAACCAGCCGTTGAGCTGGTCCAGGGTCGCCTGATTGTCGGCGAAAAATTCGGGGGTGAATGCTCGAAAGGCCATCAAACCAACGAACGCCACCACAAACAGGTAGCCGATCACACTTGAGAAATAGCTCAAGAAGTTGCGTTTGAAGACCGCGAGGATCACATGTGGTCGCAGGGACATAGATGTCGTTTCCTCAAGTCAAGGAATCAAATGATGCTGTCGTAGGTTGCCTGATTGACATTCCGGTCGCTGGGAGGGGTGAGGCTCCTGCCGAACCGCAGCCTGACTCTTCAGAGTCGGGCAATTCTTCCTATCACATTCCCCGAAACTCCGGAGAGTCGGGCTACAAACTACGCCTTGCCGATCGTCAACTGGCGGAACCGGGTTTCCATATCCACACCCGACTGTTCCAGATCACTCACGCTGCCGTCGAACACCAGCCGGCCGTTGTTCACGACGATCACGCGGCTGCACATCGCCTTTACTTCCTGCAGAATGTGCGTCGACAGCAGAATGGTTTTCGTCTTGCTGAGACTGATGATCAAGTCGCGAACGTCATGGACCTGATTCGGATCCAAACCGCTGGTCGGTTCGTCCAGGATCAAGACTTCCGGATCGTGCAACAAAGCGGCCGCCATGCCGACGCGTTGCTTGAACCCGCGCGACAGCTTGCTGATCGGCTTACCCCAGACGCTGGTCAGCGAGCACTTGTCGGCCACATATTCCAGCCGCTGCCGGAGATTGCCGCCCGACATCCCGCGGGCTTCACCCAGGTACTTCAGGATCGACTCGGGGGTCATTTCGGGGTACAGCGGGCCGTTTTCGGGCAGATACCCAATCAGCGTAGCCGCTTGAATCCGTTCGGCATAAACGTCGTGACCGCCAATGAAAGCTGAGCCCTCGGTCGGGGAAAGATACCCCGTCAGGAGCTTCATGGTGGTCGACTTCCCGGCGCCATTCGGGCCCAGAAAGGCACACACCTCGCCGCGGGGAACGGAGAATGTCACCCCTTGGATCGCCGCAAACGGGCCATAGTATTTGCACAGGCCGCGTGCTTCGATCATCGCCTGCTTCTGATCTTTCGCCATAGACACCTCATCCAGGAATCATCCAATCCGGTTCAGACCGGAATGGGAAACTACTCGGTTGTCTTGTAGATTTCGCGAACGGTCCCGCCAAAACGGCAGAAACTCTCCGCTCTCGCTCCATGCTGCACACGAAATAAGCATCCAGCGTGCCGGATGTGAGCTTTCCCCAGCACACCTTGGAAAATGACGAATTTCACAACATCCCTGCGATTTCGAGTGAATCGTCGCCAATCGCGGATGTGCAATACATCCTGTCAAAATGGCAAACACGATTCAGAAGATCACAATTGTGAAATTGCCGAACATTCCAACCCATGTCTGTAGCGGAACACTCAGTCAACTTCAAGGGAACGAGAAAACGCAGATTCATCCATAACTCCCATTCCTCCCATAATTCCCATGAATCTTGACGGGAAGAATGGGAATTATGGGCTTGGTCCATCGTAATTGGTTGCAGCCCTTTTGAAATGATGCTGGCATCTCTAATCGATCGAAGTCGGTTAAACTGACAGGCATGGACCAGCCGCCAATGCTAAGACCATTTCCCGAGCCCCGGGCCGCGTACGTTCACGTGCCGTTTTGCGTGCATCGCTGTGGCTACTGCGACTTCACCGTCGTCGCGGGGAAGGACCGGCTGATTCCCGCGTATCTCGACGCTCTGGAAATTGAATTGGAAGCTCTGGGAACGCCGCGCCCCGTCGACACCCTCTTCGTCGGCGGTGGCACCCCCACGCATTTGCCCCCGAAAGACTTGTCACGATTACTGAATCTGATCCGCTACTGGTTCCCCCCCTCACCCGCTGCCGAGTTCAGCGTCGAAGCCAATCCGGCCGATCTGGACCACAAACGGGTCGAAGTTCTCGCCAATCATGGAGTGAACCGGATCAGCTTGGGGGTCCAGGCGTTCGACGAGCAGACCCTGCAGCTACTCGAACGCGACCATCGCCAGGCGGATATCGAACGCTCGTGGAATCTGGTTCGCCAGTATTTCGAGAATGTGTCACTCGACCTGATTTTCGGTGTTCCGGGCCAAACCCTGGAAACGTGGAAACAGACTCTCGACGCGGCAGCCGCTCTGCAACCGACTCACGTTTCCACGTATGGGCTCACGTATGAAAAGGGAACGCGATTCTGGTCCCGACGGAAGAAAGGGGAACTGGTCGCTGCGGCAGAAAATCTGGAAACCGAAATGTATGCCTTGTCGATGGAGACCTGGACTGCAGCGGGGTTGGAACAATATGAAATCTCCAGCTTTACGCGTCCCGGATTTCGCTGTCGCCACAACCAGGTCTATTGGCAGGGACTGGGTTATTGGGCCTGTGGTCCGGGAGCGGCCCGGTACGTCAACGGTCGGCGCGAGACCAATCACCGCAGCATGACGACCTGGATTCAACGCCTCCAGCAGGGCCTGTCCCCGGTTGACGATTTCGAAGAACTGTCGCCGGCCGACCGAGCTCGCGAATTGATCGTGCTGGGCCTGCGACGTTGCGACGGGATCGACGCCGCCGAGTTCCTGGCACAAACGGGTTTTGAACTTCGCAGCCTCGAACCCCACGCCTGGCAGCGCCACCTGGCGACCGGTTTTCTCGAAGAAACTGAAACGGGCAGAATTCGCTTGACGAAAGCGGGAAGATTCGTTGCCGACAGCGTTATTGTCGATTTTTTGTAACAGTCCGTCACGAACTGCAAGTTTTGAAGAAGAATTCATTTTGGGGAACACTGATCTACGCTAATCTCCACTAATCCAGACAAAGACCCATCGTGGAGCGTCACTTTCTTTTGTCTTGATTAGCGTCGATTAGCGTAGATTAGTGTTCCCCCACTGTGTTCTCAATCCTCGAAATGATCTGTCACGGCGATCAATCCACACCTAGTTTTGTTGGTAGGTCGCCAGCAACCATGGAACCCACGCCCATCGCCGCTAATCCTATCGCTTCGACAATTTCCAAACGATTCAGTCTCTCCTCTGGTTCAAGGGTCGGTTATAATTGAGTGACATGCTGTCTTTACGCGGATCGACGCGGGGCGTGGAAGGTGCGGACTGTGGCGATTGGCATCAGCGTTCGGGCGATAGATTGAGTGGGAAGGCTCGTTTTGGCTGACGGCGGGCTGTGTAGCGGGTGCCGGTGTTCGATAAAGTACAGAGTTATGAACCTCGACAAACGTCAAAAAATCCTGGTGGGTTGTCTGGCGGGATTCCTCTTCCTGTGGCAGGGGAGCGGCGTGCTGTGGGGCATCGTCTTTGGCCCGTTCGATCAGCGTAGCTCGCAAATCGCGTCGCTCGACGTAGAGCTCAAGAAGAAGCAAGACGCGAAGTTCCAATTGGACATCACCGAGCGACGTACCCGGCAATGGGAACGGCGTAGCCTGCCGCCCAATGCCGATGTGGCTTCGCCACTCTATCACCATTGGGTGCTGGATTTGGCCAATAAGCATCGTCTCGCAAAGCTGACGGTCACGCCCAAACGATTGAGTTCCGCGATCTCGAATCAGGTCTTTACGCGCATTCCGGTCTCGGTGACCGCCGAATGTAAAATGGATCAGTTGTGCCAGTTTCTGTACGACTTCTATCGGACAGATTTGCTGCACAAGGTAACCCACCTGGGAATCGAAAGCCTGGACTTCAAGGCGAATCCCCTGCTGAAGGTCAGCCTGGAATTAGAAGGCTTGTCGCTCAAATCGGCCCCCAGCCGGACCACATTATTCGCGGGTAAACAAGAGACTTCCGTGTCGGACGCGATGTCGAAGAAATCGCTGGCCGATTACAAATCGCTCACCGCATCGAACCGGTTCGTGCGGGGCTACAACGGCCCGCCGAAGCCACCGGCGCCGCCCGTCAAGGCCGCGCCTCCAGGGCCGCCGCCGACACCGTTTGATTCGTCGCCCCATGTCATTCTAGCCGGTTATTCACAAGTCGATGATCTGCCGCCCCAAGCCTGGTTTTACGATCGCACCATCAATCAGGACACGGTGCTCAAGCCCGGCACCGATTTCGAAATCGCAGGAGTTAAGGGGAAGGTTCTCGAAATACATCCCCGGTTTGTCAAACTCAAGATCAAAGACAAGGACTGGCGTCTGGAGGTGGGAGACAGCCTCAAGCAGATGACCGAGATCAAGCCCGAGGCACCTGCCTCCACAACACCGGCGAGTACACCCGCAGCCGAGTTACCGTCAAAACCCCCGGCGTGATTGGTCGATCGCGTCTGACTCGTCCGACTCTGGAGAGTCAGGCTACGGGCTTCGCCATGATCGCCACCAGCAACCGACCAGCAAGCGGGCCGCGTCCCATTTGGTGACCTTTGGGCGACGCTCCCATACGCGATAGCCCTGCGCTTCGATCTTGTCGAGGATGCACAATCCGCCGCGCGCGAACAGCTCGATATCGATCCGCAGCTTGCGAGGCAGAACGTCGATCAGCGGCAATCCCGATTTCAAATGGTCTCGCGCTCGAGCGACCTCGAATTCCATCAACTGAAGGAACGCGGGACTGGTCACGCGACTCTTCAGATCCGCGTACGAATAGCCAAATCGTGCGCGGTCTTCGCGGGGGAGATAACAGCGACCGATGTCGGCATCCCGAGCCACATCCTGCCAGAAGTTGGCGAGTTGCAGACCCGTGCAAATGGAATCGGACCACGTCACGGTCTCCGGCCGATGTTGACGACAGAGGTATAAGACCAACCGGCCAACTGGATCGGCACTCCGCCGGCAGTAGTCTCGCAGGTCGGCAAACGTGCCGTAATCGCGGACCGCCTGATCTTGCTGGAAGGCAGAAATCAGATCTCGAAACGGTTCTGCGGGAATCGCAAATTCATCAATAGTCGTTTGCAACGCGACAAACACGGGGTGCCGAGAATCTCCCCGATAACACGCTTCCAACTGCTCGGACCACCACGCCAACAATTCTTGTGAAACCTGAGTGTCGCCAGTCTCGTCCCCCAAATCATCGGCCCAGCGGCAATAGGCGTAGACGTTGAAGAAGTGCTGATGCAGTTCGCGCGGCAACAACCACGAGACCACTGGAAAATTCTCGTAGTGACCGAGTGCCAGTTTGCGGCAATACATCTCTGCCGTACGTTGATCGGGCACGGCCATCGCCGACCGAGGTCCCCACGTCTGCAATTGCTTTTGGAAATCAAGCATGGAATTGAAGTCGAATGGCGAGCGGGTCGGGGTCGGGCCTGCGATTTTTCGAAATTGGCCGACGTAGGGTCTCAACTGGAACTCAACC
>CAMAVF010000183.1 GCA_945861445.1 Planctomicrobium piriforme
AAGTGCGACCGGTTGGATGACAATGACCAGGGGTTGGCGGGATCAAGGCATAACCACCTTCCCCCCGTGTTTCGATGATCGTTTTTGTCTCGCAGTTCGCGGTCGCTTGATCAACAACTATCTTCTGCGCAAGTTTTTCGTTTCTCCCAATCGTCGAACATCGGTAATAAACATGCAGTCCGGGTCGAGGTGTCCGCACCAATACCAAGCGATCAACCAGTCCGGGGGCACGATGTCGCACCTCTTCGAGCCAGGGGGCTGCGTAGTCATCGGAGTCGATATCGATCAATTCGAGGCCACCCGACACTTCGCCACACACGACGGCGATGCCACTGCAGCATCCCCATGAATTGAACCAACTTTGCAACTCCGCCTCGGTCGGTCGCCGGGCCTTAAATGGCATCCAACCGCGACGTGGTCTCCCGTCCGGCCATTCTCCAGTGACAGGAAGCAGGTTGTATGCCGGTTTCTTCGTGGGCCTGGCATCGATCGGAATTACAGAGAGGGACGCTGCGACGTAGCTACGGGCCGCATCCCAAAGAGAGGACGTATTCATGGTCATATTTACTCCTTTGTTCGCGGCTTGCAAACAAGCTAGAGAACGAAATAAAGGGGATTAACTAGCGGACTTGCGCTGCATTTGCAGGCACTGTTCTCCGTTCCCATGGCCTCCAGGCTGCACCGCATAATGCAATGACGCATCTGCAAAGTGAAATACAACTCCGGATTATTAAGGGGTTCTACGAGAGAACAGCGAACTAATGAACTTCTATTGTTGCAACATCCATTCCTGCTATGTGTTAGGTGCGTTCTCGACTTGTTCGCTGGTTTGCGGCTCTCGATTGCTAGCAGGATGTTGACGCGGTCGTGGGATCGGTTGTGAAATTTCATTATCCATGAGCTGCGTAATCACACTCATGGGGATCGCGATTGCATCTGTTGTTGAATCATTCAGTCGGACCTTCAGTGTCGCTTTATTGGGATTACACGTCGTCCACCCACGATCGCGCCACATGCGTTTCATCGAGTTTGGTTCAAATCCTTCCTTTGCGAGAAGTTCGTTGACGTGCTGCACAAAGACCGACCGACATTCGTGCGCTTCTCCGATCGCGACTCGGTGGGTCCAGAGGCCGACATACCCATTGTGTGGAATCGGCCTGAGGGCATCTTGGACAGGCTCGCCTCCCACAAACCGATGCCGTTGTGTCGCACAAAAGTTGAGTAGCAGCCTCATTCCGACCGCCGCACGATCTGCTTCAGCGGCGTCTCGAGTTAGTTCTCCCCAAAGATCGCGCACCGTTTCGTCGTATTCCCAAGGAAGCTGCAGCGCTTGGTGAACGAGTCGCGCGCCCACTTCGATTGCTGCAATGTGTGCGGACATACGGGATGCCACATTGTTAGCCCCCGCGCGGTGCTGGTACGAAACCCTGCTTTCCCGATATTGCTCTCGCCACTCTGCCCACCGAGATCGGTTAGCAATCAGATAGGAAACAAAACGCGGACCTGCGTGACCGTAATGTTGTGCGATTTCTTCTTTTAATTCTGTGACAAACGTGGCCATTGCCTCCGATGTTTGCCCGAAGGGAGAGTTCCACAATTCAAGAATCCGCGCCCGAGTCCCCCCGTCCTGTGAAAAGCTCGTCATCGGTTGCTCTCCACTCGTGATCATCACGGTCCGCCATGTTCCAGTAGCTGCCAGCCCTCGCTCACTTCCCCGCGTCCGGCCCCGTCCCCCAGTGACGTCATAGACAGTTTGTGCGATGTCTTCTGACTTTCGCGCTTGTTTTGTATCGTCAATGACAATCGGAATTCCGTTGAGAACGCGCATAGACCTTTCAATGCCGACACGCGTCGTGTCCCACGTCATCATGAGCGAGCCTGGCATCTGCTGATCCGGGCAACCCCAAGTTGCAGCGGCGCATGCCAATGTTGTCGTCTTCCCTCCAGATGTTGGTCCGGCGAAGCTCAGGATGAAACTGCGAGATCTAAATATCATCAGCAACGGCGGGATGAAACTCGCGTAGACCGCCAGAAGCACCCGTGGAAAGCTCCGCAGCAACGCAACGAGCGCCAGCCATCGCTCGAAGCTCCCGCTTGGTTGTAAAGAGTCCGCGAGTTGCTCATCCCCTTGATCTGCACCTCGGAATTCAACAGCTTGCTGAATTCCCACACCATCTATAGCGGTAAGTTGAAGGTGGTTGACCAACCGCCTTCCGACCAGAAAGCCCTCGACACCACCCTCGTCAATCCAACCCATCCTGTCGCAGACAATCGCTTCAGGAATCACGCTCCGATTCACGGACTCAAATGCGTCCAGATAGTCAATTAAATCTGCTGCGTTGTTCGAGTTGACGGGGATGTCATAGTCGGCGAGTCCAACGATGTTGCGCGCCGACGCAAGCTCCCCGCGGGTGAAAATCCTCGTGCGCCATCGCTCTGAGCGGCACCACGCCAACTCCAAGAGACTTGTTTCCCCGTCTGCATCTCGCAATCGCCTCACGATCGCAATCCGTGCATTGATCCTGTTAATCACATTCTCCCCAGTTCGCAGAATCCAATTGGGACCTGCTGTCCACCCTGGCGGCAGCACCATCTCGGCGACATTCGTAATGTCCGGCCATAGTTCAGTGAACAAGACATTTGATTCGGTACGGTGATTGTCGTGCGCGGCGTCAATGAACTCAGTCGCGTATTGAACTAGATCATTCACTCGATAACCGGCTAAATGGTGTGTCCTGATTGCTTGGACAATCCGAGTGCAGGCGGGGTTGAGGGACTCAGGATAAAAGAGCGCTGCGACCTCTGCCGCGCCGCGGATGGTTCGCTCGCAAGTCTCCGGGCTCGATGTGGGCGCAATTAAACTGAGCATAAGTTCGAATAGGTCGGGTGTCTCATAGAGACTTCGTGGTCCATAGAAGCTAGTGCTCGGCAACTCGACTTTCAGCCTGTGGCAGAAAGCCAAAAAGCTGCGACGTTCATCTGCAGGCCAGCAAAAAACTGGCCCAATATCGCAGATCGGATTAGTCGAACTAGCAAGTTGACGGATAAGTGCTTCCCGCTGGACCTCGTCCCGAGCGACCGATGCGCGCACTGTCACGCGCTGGTCGCCGATGCGAATCACCAGCGGGTGAAAGTCGTTTCTTCCGGTCACCGGAGGTCCAAATGAAACGATATATGCAGCATCACCAGAATTGTTTACACTTGTCATTGGTTGAGCCTTTCGAAGTCAGCCATTTGCAGGCCCGGCAGCTGATATCTGTCGGGCCTGCTTCATTCTCTAAATTTGGTTATTCAAGATATTCGGTAATGACGTACCCCTCTTGGTCTCGGCTGACAACTGCAAATGCTGCCGTCGGGAGTCCGTATGCCCTGCGTTCACGTTCAGAGGTCGGGCGAGAGAAATGCACTAGTGTCGGGAATTGTTCAAAAGTGTCAGCATCTTGCCTGCCATCGATTGCTAGGACCTCAAGTAGCTCCTCGTCGCTCGCTGGCGGTCGATCCAGTTCGAGGCAATCGACACCAATTTCGCTCAACGCTGCCTTAGATAGCGCGGGAATGTATCCAACTTTGACCTGGTTATTCGTCACGCGTCTGTCCCCCCGGAATAAATTGATGTCTTCATTAAGGCGCGGGCCATTTGACAATGGCCGCTCAAAGTCGATTTCCATCCGATTAGAAGGCACGCTTGGGAAGCCTTCGCCGTTGAGCATGAACTCAAGTCTTAGGTGAAAGAGAGCTTGCGGTGGAGGTTCTGCTTTCACGTAGGGCATGTGCGCCGGCTGGCTTCTCACGGAGCACGGACGAGGTAATCTGTCCGAGTAGATGTTCGGATGAGCGACCGCAGCCGCTACCAGCCCGACCCCTGCAGGGCGGTGTCGGCCTCGACGTGCGAATTCCGGTGAGGGCCTGCAGCGATCGAAACTTCAGCCGACTCAGCCTCAGCAGTTAGGCGGTCGGTGAACCTGCGAAATGCCTCGAGACTGCAGTGCCACGCGCCGCCGACTTTAACCGCCTCGAGTCGAATGCCCTTGAGTCCGCGGCTCCGCCAGCGGTGAATAGTTGCCAAATGGACTGGACGATCACTGCGCCGCCGTGGCAATGATCGCGCCAATTCGCTGAAAGTGATAAGTTGCTCTTGAGTGATGTCGATGGACATGAAAAAAACCTCGCAGTGATTGACGTTGGTTCGCGTCGGTCTGCGAGGATTATTCACGATGCCTCTTGTGGAGAACTTATCTTGTGGTTTTCTCTTTCTTGTTTATTTCTGGTGCCGCACCACAATCTGACAAGATAGGCAACTACGGCTCGACTTTCTCTATAAGTCTCCATCCAATCCCCGGCTTGTTCTCCAGTTTCATTCCCAACGTACTCAAGTCCTTTCGGATCGCAGAGAGACGACTGTCGATCGAAGTATGTCCATCAGAACCGCCTCCGAAACCCTCCCATCCGCTTTCAAGATCCAATCTCGAACGGAAAACACCGCCGCCTTCTGCAAGATATTTCAGGACATTGAAATCCATTCGAGTCTTGGGTGTAACCGCTCTATCGGTTCCGACTCGACGGACTTGAAACAGATCCAGATTAAATTCGAGACCGACTCGAGTACCATTCCAACTGGTAGCTCCCGTGGGTGTCTGAAATTTCGACCCAGCTGAAGCATTCGGGGGAATCGAGGTCGGCATTTCCGGTTCGCCCTCGTCCGGTCTGCTTTGAGTCGCCATTCCAGTACCCGAAACGCCTGCGGAGCAACTGCATATTCCAGTCTCAATGGAGTTGGCGATGATCACAATCGAGGCACGAACATTATTGAGGTCAATTTCAATTCCCTCTCGACACTGCCTGAAATTGGCCGGATCAATGCCACTAGTTACGGCGAGGCAAGCCAGTTCGTGCCACCACTCATCGGATGGGGAGCAAAGCGGCAACGGTTGTCTGGGGAGGCGCCACAGAGCGGATTCGTTGGGAATGAGTCGGGGTCGGCGACCGTCCTGGTGTTCATGTTGTTCACTCCGGTCGCCGTCAACTTGGTCCACATCCGGGAGTGTTCCCCATGCGAGTTGACCATCGGTGGGCGATCCGATCTCTAGCAACGTCGCGTCATCGGACGCTCTCTGATTCTCGATTTGCAGCAATTCGGCGAATGCCGGAACCGAATAAACAAGCCGATCGACATGCTGTCCAAGTCGGAAGAACTCTAAATTTCGCGAATCTAGAGACTCGACAAAGAAATCGAAAAGACTGCAGTTGATCTCTCGGACCGATCCGAGAATGAACTGGCATCTCCTCCCAACAATCTCCTGGAGCGAAGGTCCCTCCTCTTCCCGAAGGTAGCGAATTCGATCGACTTCGATCTGATGATTTTGATCTTCGAGAAGCCGGATGTGCCACACTGTTTGAAACTGCGTTTTCCAGTCACTTTCCGCAGCATCAATCGTTTGTTCAAAGGCCATCCGCCGCCGCTCGTCGGCGATCGCTCCGCGACTCGCAAGTTCGAGATCACGCCAGGGGATCTGCGAGCTAATGTAAGCAGGCAATCCAAGTACAGAATTAGAATGCTCTTCTCGTCCATGAAGCCATAACACAGTCAGCTGATGTTCGATTTGATTTAGCAGACGTCCGCATCGAAAGGCTGCCAATGTCGGTACCCGGATCCACTCATACTGGTCCAACCCGGTTTCGGCTTGCGCGCCGTCTTCTTGTTTCATCACGGCACCCCAAAAGGGTGCTCCGCCACTCGGGCCGGGAGGTGCTCCTTGTCCGAGTGGCAGAGTCGCCGATGATCAGTCAGCTCACCCTTGTTTCATCGAAGGTCTGGTTATGGTGACAATCCAAATCAGCCTTCGAAACTATTATCCAGTCTTGCGAGCGACATCGATCGCGAGTTTCAGGTTACGTTCCGCGTAGACCTTTGTCACGTCCGCATGCGCGTGCCCGAGGCTCACTGCGGCGGCTTCAATGCCGAATAATTCGTTGAGTTCGGTCGCGCGCGAATGACGAAGTTGCAACGGAAACCATTTGGGAATCGGTTTCAATTCGTCCCGGACACGCACCTTGTTCACCTTCTGAATCGCATATTGAATGGCGCGACGATAGCTGTCAACGTCGTAGCGATTCCGTTTCGCCCGTTTGGGTTTTGCTTTCGGAACACGGCCACTTTGCGACGGAGTGAGCGGGGTCTCCCGCTTCGAACGGCGGACCAGACTCCGGTGTGCTTCAGCTTCTATAGGGCTGAATAGGTATGCTTCTGAATCATCTTTGATGAACGGCTGAATCAATTCTTTGGCTCTCGGACCGAGCGGAATCTTTCGATCATTCCCTCGCCACGAGTTCTTGTGAGAGGATGGCGTGTAGATCCAAATCTCTTTCGACCGTTCGATGTCGACGGTTCGAATCATGACCACTTCACATGGACGCATGCCGGTCAGCCGTTGAAGTTGAATCATCGCCGCCACCTGGGGAGTGGCATGTGGAATTACGACGTCGACACACTCATCATCGACAGGTGTGACAGGATCGGTTTCACGCGCCGCAGTTCGCCCCTTGCGGAGACCGGCAACAGTGCTGATTCCCGTATACACGGTAGGCGGAACGAGTTGCTGGCTCGTCGCCCATTTGAGAAAACGCTTGATCCGATTGACGCGATGGTTAATGACGCCTCGGGAGAGATCCAAGTCGATCATATGCTGGCGAACAGCTTGCAACTTGAGTGGGCCGAACTCTCGGGCGAGAGTGGAACCATACAACTCACGGACCGGCTTCAAGGCGTGGCCCATTTCCACGAACTCTTTCGTGGGTACTCCATTCTTGGAGTAATATTCCTTGGCAAATTCGCGGTACCTACGCAGCGTCTCCGACATCGTCAATGACGGATCAACTGTGTCAGTCAGTGAAGTGGACTTTGCTTTCAGTTCCGTCCGGCGAACACGCCACTCTGCCAACAGTCGATGATATTCCTCGTGACTGTCGTCTGAACCAAACGGCCCCAGGTAATAATCTCGTCCGCCAATGCGGACGACAGCTCGTCCCGATGCCTTATGCAGACAGTAAGATGGGACGCCCCCAGATTTGCGCGGCATGAAGCGGCTCCTCACATGCTCTGGTTCTCCGTAAATTACGGAGAAAAACAAGCACTGAAACCGCTCTGCCGCACTTGGGCAGGTACGCTAACTCTAGCGTTCGTTTGTAGTTACGAAAGTGTCCCCAGCAGGAGTCGAACCTGCAACCTTCGGCTTCGGAGGCCGACGCTCTATCCAATTGAGCTATGGAGACAAAGTGTTACTGGCACATGCTTTAGGACATCGAAAACGACCCGCTTACTGGACCAGAATCTCCGAATATTACCGTGATTTGGGCCGCTTTGCTAGCGATAGCGTGCTCGAAGTTCACAGAGTTGCGCGAAGCACACCTGGATAGGCCGGTAGGATATTCACGAGCTTCTCAGCCGCCGTTATGAGATCGCAGCCTTCGAGTTTAGTTAGAACGCATTCAGCTTGAGTCTTCCGATTGCGTGAGTCTGCGTTAAGCGACTAATTGGCTTTGGCGAATTTCCAGGACCTTCGCTCGGATGTCGTAAAACGACCGCTTTTGCCAAATAGTAAGATTCGCCAAGTCATGTATTTCGCCTGGTACTCCGCAGGGGTCGAGCTGGCAGCAGCACTAGGCAAAGCAATCAGACTGGTGTTTTGGGGCGATCCCGGATGGTCGCCGCAGGTCTTAATGCAAAGTTGCAACACGACTCGGCTGGGTGGAGCGGCGAACTTCCACGACAATGGCGCCGACGCGTCAGCGAGCGTCGCGCCGTCAACGGGCAGAACCAACCGGGGTATTGGTGGTTCTTCGGTTTCCGTAGAAGAGAATTGCACATCACAATACTGACGCAGAGTCTCACGAAATGCGTCTGGGCGGTCAGTGATCGCCAAACACTTCCACTGACCATCTTCAGGAGCCAGCATCACGAGCACGTGGCGGATGCCGCAACTCTGGCCTTCGACATCGCATTTCACGACAGCGAACGCACAATGCTCATTACCGTAGATGGCTTCCAGTTGGGATTGAACCTGCAGACGCAGCTTCCAGCTCTCTGGATGCAGATAATCATCAGGCAAATTGAGTTTCGATGTGACCGCTTGGAGCGTCGCCGTGTTTCCCGATAGATATCCAACCGCTGCTCGTTCTGCGATCACAGTCGCGGCATCGCGCCTTGGTCCGGAGACGAATAGATTTCTCTGCGGAAGAGAATAGGTGGACAGAGCCTGAATCTCGTTAACAATGCGGCGTGCTCGGACACTGTTCCTGGAATCTTTGACGAGCATCAACGGGCGTTGAGCACTCGTGCCAGTGCTGCCGAAGTAGTCTTCATCGGCAGCGTAGTCCGCGATATTCGAGCCTGCCGCAGTTTGTAATGCACCCTCTTCGAGAAGTTTCCAGCCCATCGTCAGGGGAAGAGACTCAATCACCATAATGTCGGGTTCCCGATGATCTCGTTTCGCGTTCGTCCACCTTTCGGACAACTGCCAGCGGGTGAGGTGCCGGATTTGGGGATGAGTGCCGAGTTTTTCCAATTGCTCAATGAGTCTGGAATGAGTTGATAAATTGATTTCTCCCCAATGTTCTCTCGACCTGTCAACATACCAGATCAGTAAGTCGGCTCGTTCATCCGCAGCACCGATCACGGCGGGCGCTGGTGCGAGTTCGACAGCGGGTTCCGGCTTCGACAATCCGGCTCTCAGCCAATCCGAGTATTGGGCGGGTGCAATATAGCCACTGATCTCATCGACTTTCGTTCCGCCGGCGGTCAAGATCAATGATGTTGGAACTGCGCCAAACTCCAGTTGGTCGGCAACGACGGTATTGGTGCCTTCGAGTTCCAGTTTCAGGCAGACAAATTGTCGACTCAAATCGGCGACCTCGCCGTCGTTGAGTGTCTCACTTTCCAAGACTCGACACCAATGACAAAACTCCTGTTGCGTAATCAGGACGAGGAGACGCCGGTGCGTGTCATTCGCTTTGGTCAAGGCTTCTTCGTAGGAGTCCAAAAATGAAATCGGAGATCGCGTCTTTGGACGATGCTTCTGGTCGCCAGATAGTTTTTGAGACTGCGGGTCCAATACATCGGGACTAACAATTCGAGATGGCGGATCCGCCGTGGCGGCAGTGACGCTGGACGCGTCATGATTGCCGCGAACGGGAACTGACATTGGGGTTGGCGTCTGCACATCTTGTCGGCAGCCGCCAAGCGCCGCGGCGAGCAAAAGCAGTTGGAGATACTTGAAACCAGCCGCCACGCGACGTATCTGCATTCGAACATCTCCGAACCGAGGTGAACACTCAGAACTAGAGGCAAATCGCTATCATCGCCCGATTACAATTCTGCCTCTGAGTCGCTTCGCTTCCACAGGTTCCAGATCCAGGACCCCACGGTTTCGTCTGCTTCCAGCCTCCGAAGGTACTACAGATTGATTTCAAACCCCTTGCGGTTTTCACGAGCGAGGAACGAGTTCGCCTGGGCGTCGCCGATGATTTGCCGCTGGACTGGGTCCCACTTGAGTTCGCGGCCCAGACGCATTGCGATGTTTGAGAGGTGGCAAATTTCGAGCATCCGGTTGTGCGACCAGACATCGGAGATCGGCTGCTTCCGCGACTTCATGCTCTCGGTGAAGTTGGCAGTGTGATTCGCGCTGACCTTGCCGCCGTAGAGCTTTTCGATCGCCCCGTCCGGCAGCGGTTTGTCCTTCAGGTCGTCTATCGGCTTGCCGGTCAGCTTGCCGCGGTTGACGAAGAATCGGCCCTCCGTCCCCTCGAACAGAATGCCGTTGTACCCTTCGCTGGTGATGATCATCTCGACGTCATTCGGCATCGCAACGCGAATCGTGTATTGGGTCGCAATGTTGTACCGATCGTCGACCGTGGGATTTCCGTCCTTGTACTCGGCCGCCAACTTGTACTCGACGGGAGTGACTTTGCTCGGACCAGTCTCGGTGGCACCCAGTGCCCAGCACGCGATGTCGACGTGATGGGCTCCCCAGTCAGTCAGCTTTCCGCCGGAGTATTCGTGCCAGTTGCGGAACGAATAGTGGCAATTACTGTACAGTGGCACGCCGCCGCCATAACCTTTTCGCATTTCCGGCAGAGCTCGATACGGGACTTTGGGCGCCGGACCGAGCCAGAGGTCCCAATCAATCTGCTCGGGAGCCGCCACTGCTGGAATGACCGGCGAAGCTTCCATGCGGTCGATGCTGCACGTCACTTTTTTCACCGTCCCGATGCGGCCGTCTTTGACGAGAGCGATCGCCTTCAGGAAACGCAGGTCACTCTCGGTCCGCTGCATCGTGCCGACCTGGAAGACGCGGCCGGTCTGCTTGACGATTTTCTCAATCAGCTTGCCTTCATCGATCGTCAACGTGAGCGGTTTTTCACAGTAGACGTCTTTGCCCGCGAGCATTGCCTCAACGGCGATCTTCGTGTGCCAGTGGTCGGGCGTGGCGATCATCACCGCGTCGATGTCTTTCCGCTCGAGGATCTTGCGATAGTCCTTGTAGGCATCGGGCTTCTTGCCCTGTTGCTTCTCGACCTTGGCGACGTTTTCCGCCAGCACGTTGGTGTCGACGTCGGCCAGCGCGGCGAAATCGGCGAAGCGGAACGACTTGCTCGTGATCGCCCAGCCTTGATTGCGCAGGCCGATGGTCGCAAACACCGGACGCTCGCTGGACGTTTGATAGCCGAAAGCCCGGTTGGCCGACGGGAGCAGAATACTGGCGGTGCCCGCAACGGCCATGTTTTGAAGGAACTGACGACGGGTTGTTAGTCGAGATGTTGGCATTTGGTGAGATATTTCCCGAGATTGTGTCCGATGAATCGTTCTAGGCTAATCTGAGCCCGAAAACAAGAATGATTCTGGCTCCCCTCGCCCTGGTACTCCGGGGAGGGGCTGGGGGTGAGGGGCACGATTTAACGGTGACTCAGAATCCCGGACTGCCGAGAAAGGAGCCCGTTGAACATCCAAATCAAACGACGCTCGGATTGCCCCTCACCCCCGCCCCCTCTCCCCGGAGTACCGAGGCGAGGGGAGTCAATGCAACGTAAAAAACCTATCCTGACTGTTACACACGACTAATCAAGCACACCCTAAGAGATCAATTCCGTCATCGGTTGAGCGTTGTCTTCCACCAGGTATTGCGGGCGGCCGTTGAGGTCGGTGATCGTTGTCTGGTCAGGGTCGATGCCGAGATGCCGGAACAGCGTGGCGTAGACGTCTCCGAACGTCACTGGCCGGGCGACGGCTTCCCCGCCGATGCGATCGGTGGCCCCGATCACTTGTCCGTGCCGCATCGAGCCACCGGCCATCAACGCGCAATTCACCTGGGGCCAATGGTCTCGACCCACGATGGAACTGATCTTCGGCGTGCGGCCGAATTCTCCCCAGACGACCACGGCACAATCGTCAGCCAGACCCCGCTGATGCAAATCTTCCACGAGTGCGCTGACACATTGATCGAAGATCGGAAAATCCTCTTCTTCTCGCACGAAGATGGAGTTATTGGCCCGACCCTCGGCATTCATCCCGCCGTGGAAGTCCCACTTGCTGTAATTCAGCGTGACGACGCGCACCCCGGCTTCAATTAGGCGCCGGGCAAGCAACAGGCTTTGCGGCACGCGCGGGGCACCGTTCGCGTCCATCATGATCTTCGGGTCACCGGTTCCGTAACGTGCTACCGTGCGCGGGTCTTCTTTCGACAGATCCAGCGCCTCGGCCAGTTTTGAAGATGTCAGCAGCCCCATCGCTTGTTCGGTGAAGGCGTCGAGACCCGTCATCGTCGACGTTTGGTCGATTTCCCGTCGAATGACATCGAGACCCTTGAGGAGTGATTTCCGGTCGCCCAGCCGATCCAGAGTCACACCGTTAAGGATCATGTCGTTCCGCGTCTCGCCCAGCGGCTTGAACGGGGAATGCGCGGCCCCGAGAAATCCCGGGCCGGGTTCGTTGTAGGGACCGTGAGTGCAGGTGTAGCACAGGCTGACATACGGCGGCGATTCCGGACGTGCCGGACCTTGCACTTTCGAGACCATCGTCCCGAACTGCGGCCAGCCACCCGACGGTTTCTGCTTTTTCGGGTCGTGACCGTTGAAGACCTGAATCGCATCGTGATCGTGCTGGTTGCCGACCAGCGAACGAATCACCGTCAACTTGTCCGCCTGCCTGGCGAGCAGGGGAAATGCCTCGCAGATTTCGAATCCGGGAACATTAGTCGCGATCGGTCGCCATGGCCCGGCGATTTCCTTCGGTGCTTGCGGCTTCAGATCGAACATATCCTGATGCGGCGGTCCGCCCACCAGGTAAATCATGATGACCGATTTCGGCGATTTTTGTTTGTTGCCCGACAGCGACTCGGCCCGCAGCAGATCCGGCAACGTCCACCCGCCGAGCGTGCCCATCGCGGCGAGGGTACCGATCTTCAGGACGTCGCGGCGCGAGACGCCGTCGCAGAAATCACGAGTGGAATGGGGACGTCCCGCAATCGTCAACATGCTTAAGCTCCTGCAGACAGCGATGTTCCATGAAATTGTGCCATCGCGCTCCCCTCCTTTGTATCAACAATTCTGCATGGATGCCATTCTGATTTTGGCGGACCATTCCGTTTTCCCGTTCCGAAAACATGAACATTTGACACCGGAACTCTTGCGAAATAGAATCAGGCCCGCGATGGATCGCGGATCACGATTCGTTCGGCGGCGGTGCTCACGCCAATGGACTTTCACTCTTTTCAGGATGTGATGTTATGAGAATCGGTATTGCGATGGGGCTGGTGTTGTGTCTGGTCGTCGGTGCCACAGGGCTGACTGAGGACGCTGCGAAACACACGAAAGTGGCGGATGGCACCTGGACGCTGACCTCGGGGGAGATGAATGGCAAGGAGCTCACCGAAAAGCAGCTCAAGGGGGGCAAGCTGGTCATCAAGGGCGAGAATTACACAGTGACGCTTCCCGAACAGGAACCCGTCAAGGGGAAGCAGAAACTGGATCCCTCGAAGGACCCCAAAACGATCGACATCAAGGACTCCAGTGGCCCTCACAAGGACAAGACCTGCCTCGGCATCTATGAAATCAAGGGGGATGAACTGCGTGTGACATTCGCCGAGGCGGGAAAACCTCGCCCCACAAAATTCGCCACAACGCCCGGCAGCGGGCTTTGGCTACACGTCTGGACGCGCGTGAAGGAATAAGGGCTTGACCCTGGTAACGCGAGGGGTCGAGAACGTCGACGGGTTCTGTTTCGATTCCCTGACCACACCGATTGTGAGCAGTTCAGAACCGCGACATTTGAAGCGGTTCTGAACTGCCACGGAAAGGTTTGCGATTCCCCCGCCGTTTGTCCCGTAGGGACACTCGACAAATAGGGGTAGGGAGGACCGATTGGTTTCGGTCCCCCCTCCCTCCGAACCGGACGTGCAGATTTCCTGCATCCGGCTCTCCGGTTGATGGTGTCACCTTCTTAAGGATTGACAGGCCGTGGCATGGGCGGTGATCAGACTATAC
>CAMAVF010000184.1 GCA_945861445.1 Planctomicrobium piriforme
ACTGCTCCGTGAACTCCAAAATCCGTTGTCGCATGCGGTCTTCCATGACCTAGCCTCCACACCTTACCCCAATTCCAGAAATATCGACCATTTCCCCCGCCGATGAAGGGTACACTTTTTATGCCAATTGCAATATGGGGAATGCACCCGAGTGTGTTTCCAATTTCTGATTCGTCTGGACACGTTTTCGCCTTTGATGTAAAAGCCGCTTCGATTCTGAAAAACTGTCTTTGAATTCGACCGGGCGCTCGTCCAGTTGAATGCCTGCAGACTACACGTCTTTGATAGTTCCTGTCGCCAACGATCTCCACTCCGTTCCCATTTCCAGCCTTCGCATCAGCGTTGATTGAATGTACTCGCTTTAACTGGTTCGTAAGTTCTACGGACTGCTGAAGTGTGGCATTCGGCAACCGCCCCGCGCTCCTCCCCCTGTCCGCCGCAGGTGAATTATGAGACTGACTTTGGTCGCCTCTCTGGTGCTGTGTGGATCTTTCTGCACGGGTTGTGAGAGCCTGCATAAGACCGCCACCTGGCCTGGTAAAAAGCCGGCCATGCCTGAGCAACTGGCGAACGATTTGAAACGGCGCGAGGCGACCGAAAAGCAAATCGCCAAGACGAGCCCGCTGAGTGCCCCCGACAAGTCGATCCAGCAGACGAATTTCACGCCGGCGGCTGCGCCCCCCTCAGAGATCGATCCCATCCTGTTGCAAGCGAAGCAGGCCGAGCAGGCTCAACAGAATCAGATTGCCAAGACGCTCTACAGTCAGGTCCTGCAATCTCAGCCACAGAACGCTGAAGCCCATCATCGACTGGGCGTGCTGGCCGATCAAGAAGGCCGCTATCCGGAAGCTCAACAGCATTACCAGGCTGCCCTGCAACAGGCACCGCAAAACGCCAGTTTGCTCAGCGATATCGGTTATTCCTACTACTCGCAGGACCGCTTGGACGATGCCGAGAAGCACCTCAACCAGGCACTCTTGATTCAGCCCGGCAACCAATACGCCCGGAACAATCTCGCTCATGTCTATGGACGGCGGGCTCAACAAACAGGTTCGGCTGAAGACTACAAACTGGCCGAAGAGCAGTTCCAGATGGCGTTGGGACCGCAAGGTGCTGAAGCCCAGATGAAGCAGCTTTTTCCGCAAGGGGCAACGGCTCCAGGTGGACCGACTCAGGACAAGCGCGGGCTCCTCAATCCGTTCAAGAAAACGGACAAGGGAGGATCGCGTTTCAGTCTGTTGACAGCTCCCAAACCGAAAACGCAGGACGGCACCGCCTTGCTGCTCGAGCAAATGGAACGGGAAAAGCAAAAATTGATAGAAGCTGGTGAATGGCCGCAAAAGCGGCCCAAGGGTGGCCCGGCAATGGGAAATCTTCCAGCGAATGAAAACCCAAATCTGCAACGTCCCGTCCCCTTGCATCAAATGAATGACGCCTTGCTGGGCATCGACCACGAGGCCGAGGCTCAACAACGTCAGGCGCAGCGCGACGCATACCCAGCGAATTCGCGAGGACCAGTGACAGCGCCACAGGGGTGGAATCCCGGGGACGGAATTCAACCGGCCGGTGGCTGGAATGATCCGCAGGAATATGGAGCGGGCAACGCTCCCAGCGGGGGGAATCGTCCCGGACCACGCAGCGGGGGCGGTCCACCCATGGGTCGGCCCAATGCAAATCATTACCCCGCTCCCAACGGAGGTGGATACGACCAGGGTTATCCTCCGAATGGGCCTCAGCCCGGGTTCAATGGGCCCAATGGCTCCGAAACGTACAACCAGTATCAAAACGGTGGCGACTTGGGATATGACAATCCCGCCCCTAATCAACGAGGCAACGTCCGTCCGGCTTCTGTGGAAGCCGCACCTTCGTGGCCGGACGCGGCCGGGTCGTCCAATCAGTTTGACGCACGCGGCAATAATTGGGATGGCCAGTCCATCATCAATGAGCCGCAGCCAGGAAGAGATTCCACCTACAGCGGCACCAATGATCCCTCCTACCGGATGGGCAACGGACAGGCTTTTGGTCCGCAACGCCCGAACGGGGGGAATCGTAACAATCCCACTGGTGGCGATGCCGGACGACAGGCCGCCGCTCAACTGGGATTGGATGCTGGCCTGGGCGAAATGTTCCCCGGGGGCGATTCCAATGGTGGAATGAACCCGCAGGGATCTTCGTCGACCAATCCGCGAAATGTTTCACCCGCAGGTTACAACTGGAACACCGATCCCTCAATGGCCCCCATTCCGACAACCCCCCGCGGCATGCCGCCGGGTGGCAATGGCATGATGGCTCCGGCCGACTATTCGTACCAGGGGCCGAGCTATCAAAACAACGGTTATTCGCAGGGCGTCAACCCGACGATGGGTGACAACTACGGGCAGCAGACAGACGACGTGAGTGCGCCCTGGAATCAAAACGCGACGCTACCGCGCAACAGCCGCCAAGTTCAACAGTTGCAGTACAGCAATGAAGGCGCTGCCCAGGGACGATTCGCCCCCAGTCGCCAAGGAGCAAATCCGCAGTCCCAGAACTTCGGTGCGCCCCCGATGTATTATGGGAGGTAAGATAGTTGGTCCTTTGTCCTTGGTCATTGGTCCTTTGTTTTTTGGCTGTCGTCTTTCTCTGATGATTACTTCCGACCTGGCGGGGAAGTTCTGATTTGATCCCACTGTTCAAGTTGGATGTTACTTGCGGGGCGGCTCGGTGTAACATATAGCAACGGTAGGTCGTCGGACGCGCGCGTGGCGATGACTTGCATGCGGGGTCTCCCATTGGTCAGAACGACCATCTCGCACACACAGCGCCTGAGTGAAACCGGGCGCTATCCGTCATGCCGGCACCCGGGGGGCGTGTTCTGGCGTTCTTGGAGTTCTGTTTTATGCCTCAGCGGATTTACAATTTCTCGGCGGGACCGGCCGTCTTGCCAGTCGAGGTTCTGGAAGAAGCACGCGACGCGTTGCTGAGCCTGGGAGACACCGGCATCGGGGTGCTCGAACACTCGCACCGTGGTAAGGCTTTCGTCGCAGTCTACGAAGAGACCGAAGCGTTGTGCCGTGAGTTGGGGGGCATCCCATCCAACTATAAGGTGCTGTTTCTGCAAGGCGGTGCCTCGAGCCAGTTCTTCATGATCCCCATGAACCTGCTGACTCCCGAGACCACGGCAGATTATCTGGTCACCGGTGCCTGGTCGCAGTTGGCGGTGAAGGAAGCGCAGAAGTTCGGGAAGGTCAACATCGCGTGTACCAGCGAAGACAAAAATTTTTCATATATTCCCGAGCAGGCGACCTTTACGCCCGGGGCGGCCTACGCGCACTTCACCTCGAACAACACGATCTTCGGCACTCAGTTTTCGGCCCCTCCCGTCTACTCGGGGGACTGCCTGATTGTCGATGCCAGCAGCGACATCTACAGCCGTCCGATTGACGTGGCGAAGTATGGCATGATCTACGCAGGAGCCCAAAAGAACCTGGGTCCCGCGGGTGTGACGCTGGTCATTGTGCGCGACGACATTGTCGAACGCGGTCCCGTGACGATGCCCACGATGTTGCAGTATCGCACGCATGCGAAGAATCAGTCGATGTATAACACGCCGCCGACATTCGGGATCTACCTGATGGGCCTGGTGTTCAAGTGGATCAAGAAGCAAGGCGGCCTGGCGGCGATGGAAACCATCAACCGCGACAAGGCTCTGAAATTGTACCGCTACCTGGACGGCAGCCGGGTCTTCAAATCGACCGCCGCCACGAATAGCCGCTCGATGATGAACGTCACCTTCGTGACGGGCAAACCGGAACTCGACGAAAAGTTCATCAAGGTCTCGCAAAAGGCCGGGCTAGACGGCCTGAAGGGCCATCGCAGCGTCGGCGGCATGCGGGCGAGCATTTACAATGCGTTCCCCAGCGAGGGTGTGGATGCGTTGATCGAAGTGATGCGCGCGTTTGAGTTGGGTCTGACGGATTAAACCCCGAGCTGCCCCCACAAATAAATTATCTCCCCTCGCCCCAGTAATCTGGGGAGAGGGGCCGGGGGTGAGGGGCACGATTAACGAATGAAGTGGAGTCGCTTTTTTCCGGGAAAAGGTGTCTTTGGTATTACCCTCGAACGAGGCTCGCAAAGCCCCTCACCCCCAGCCCCTCTCCCCGGAATACCGGGGCGAGGGGAGATTGAAAGTCGTTTCGGCACGTCCGACGCAATCGTCTATTAAACGCGTTCCAGCCAAGACTGTGTCTTCTAACATGTTCACTACATTACTACCGCGATCCGTCGATCAGAAATGGTCGACGGGTTTTCGTGTTTTCAGACACCGAAAAGACTCAATAAAAATTCCCCGTCCGCTTCGTTGACAATCGACGGCGTCATTGTAGGATATCCGTGATTGAAGACTCAGGTGTCTCACGAGGCGTGTCGCCGCGTGGGAAGAATAGGGAAAACGGTGCAATTCCGTTGCGGTCCCGCCGCTGTAACCGGGGACAACGACTGCCATCACCACTGTTGAGCCGACTACCACTGTTGTAGAGGGCTCGCGGGAAGGGGTGGTCCGAGGTTGATCCGGAAGCCAGAAGACCTGCCTGCAGTCTGCAGTATTCGCTGGTTCTTTCGGGGAAAAGGCCTGGCAAGTCGCGGTCGCCTGCGCAGCGTGTTCGCTGTGCGTTCACGGTGATCCCGCTTGTTATCGCATCCGGTTCGCGCACGCTTCACGTCCATCGTGAAGACGTGATCTGCGCGCTGATTTCCACGACGTTCCAGCGGCCGCTGTCGCAGCTTTTTTTGGCCCAGGCAACGAGGAAATTGTCATGGAAATCGAACGTCTGTTGCGCCCCTGCGCGCCGTCGCAGCGCCCCCCCGTCCGCCGCCGGCGAACGGCATTTACCCTGATCGAGTTGCTGGTCGTGATTGCGATTATCGCCGTGCTGATCAGCCTGCTGCTGCCCGCTGTCCAGCAGGCTCGCGAAGCGGCCCGCCGCTCGCAATGCAAGAACAACATCAAGCAATTGCTGCTGGCTCTGCACATGTACGCGGATACGTTCAATGGCATGCTGATGCCGGTCAGCATCTACAACAGCACAATTCCCGCTGGGACGCCGGGCGGCGAGGCGCGGTACTGGATGGGTGAAGTGCTGTCGCCCGGCAATGTCCTCGATTTCAGCCGCGGCTTCCTGAATCCTTACATGGAGAATCAGAAGCAGTCGTATCAATGCCCGAACTTCGGTCCGACGCAAGTGTCCGAGTTGCGCTACAACACGATGTCCACCGGGTATGGCTATAACTATAAGTATCTTGGCCCGGGAATCGCCATCAGCTATCCGCCTCCCAGTTATTCGCCCGTTTTGAGCGCCACGCAACGCGTCTGCTACCGTTTTGCCGATGTGAAGCAGATGACGCAGACTGTTGTCTTCGCCGACAGTGCTCAGGCGAATTGCGTGAACTGGCCCGCCTGCACCGACGTGAATTTTCGCGAGAATTTTTACCTGGATGCCCCGGGTGCTTCATACCCGAACGTCCATTTCCGGCACAGCTTCACCGCCAATGTGGGGTTTCTGGACGGGCACGTGGAATCGACCCCGCGAAGCTGGGTTGACCCCGCGGGCATTAACCAGGCCCAACGCGATTTTATGTACAATAAGCAACTGGGGCAGATCGGGACGGATGATACGTTGTTTGATCGGGAGTGAGGGGTTTGTCCTTGGTCATTAGCCCTTGGTCCTTTGTTAAGCGACATCAGCGACTCGCTCGTCAGGGGCAGTTGTTTTTCGCTCTGATATAGCGGCTTCAATCTGTGTGTTGAGGAGTGGGATACTTTACTATGAAAGAACTATTTGTCAGTCTGTTGGTGGGCTGTCTCGCTTGGGCGGGATGGACCGTTTATCACCAGACGAAGGCGACACCGGTGGATGTCACCGTGGGTGAGGAATCGGACGAGATTACCCTGCTCAATACAGAGACGGGAGAGATTTCTCGGAGCGAATGGATGCCGACTCCCGCCGTCGATCCCAAGACGGGGAAGAGCACGCTGGTGCAAGGGATGTATTGCGAGAAGTGCCGGAAGTGGTATCCGGCTCCGCCCCGCGAAACGGCCGAACGGACGCCGGGTGGCCCGGTCTGTTATCATGATCAGACGCGGTTGTCTCTGGATGGTCCTCTGACTTCAAACCCGGCACGTGGAGGCTGACATGACTCGATTTTTCATCGCGGTAGTCTGCTGGTCGGCGGTCATCGTTCATGCCGAGCCACCTGCCGAAAAGGGCGATCCGTTTGTGGATCGCGTGGTCGAATTCAAGAAGGGCCAGGGGGGCGGCTTCAATGAAGCGAAGCTGCCTGACATCGTGCTCGGCTGCCCGCACGGGACTGGCGAAACGATTGGCGGCAGCCATGTCCTGTCGTTGGGCCGCGAGGGGAGTATCACCCTGGAGTTCGTCGATAATGAAGTGATCGACGGCGAAGGGGTTGATCTGCTGATCTTTGAGAACTCGATCAAGCCGGCACCCAACACGGGGGCCGTTAATCCAGGTTATGACCTGGCCAAGGTGGAAGTCAGCGAAGATGGTCTGACTTGGAAGGCATTTGCGTTTGATACCGGAACGCGGAAAGGCTGTGCGGGGCATCTGCCCGTGTATAGCAATCCTGACACCGACGAAGGGCGCGAGATCAGCCCGACTGATCCGAAAAAAGCGGGAGGCGAAGCGTTTGATCTCGCCGAGCTTGAATTGAAAGTGGTCCGTTTTGTCCGCATCACCGACTTGGGACTGAGTGCCCTGGGGGGAAAAACGACCCAGGGATTTGATTTGGATGCTGTCGCAGCCGTGCATTCGCGGGCACGGCCTGCTAAAAAATAGGCGCTGAAGATGGCGGCGTGGTCCCAACCCGTTGAATAATCTCCCCTCGCCCCAGTAATCTGGGCAGAGCGGCACGATTAACTTGCGATTCACGGTCCTGAAATGGCAACCACACAACAAACGCCTGGAAATACCAAGTCGAACGACGCTCGGAGTGCCCCTCACCCCCGTCCCCTCTCCCCGGAGTACCAGGGCGAGGGGTGATTAAAACTCAAGAAGTCTGACGACTTCTTCTACATGTTCTACATGGATTCGAGAGAAGGTAAAGACGTGCAGAAGCCCAGGAATCAGAATCTCGTCGTGCTCGGGTTGATCGCATTCGGGATTGGGATGCGCGTCCTGCCGTATGTCTTGCAGCGACTCGGCCTGATTTCGCTGACCGATCCGGCGACGTTCGCGTGGAACATTTCGCCCGTTCCGGCCATGTGCTTATTGGGCGGCGCGTATTTCTCGGCCCGCTGGGCCGGTTTGGGACTGGGATTGATTGCGTACCTGTTCAGCGATCTATTGATTGCTGGGGTGAGCGGTCAGCCGGCGTTTGCGTTCTATCGGACGCTGCCTTTCGTCTATGCCGGCTTTGTGCTGCATGGTGTGATTGGTTTGTCGTTGCGGGGCAAGGTCTCCGCAGCACGCGTCGGAGTGACGGCCCTCGCCAGTGAGATTGCCTTCTTCCTGCTGACAAACTTCGGCGAATGGGCCATCGGCGACATGAACTATGAAAAATCTCCGGCCGGATTGATGGCGTGTTTTGTGGCGGCTCTGCCGTTCCTGTCACGGTCAATCTATGGCACGCTGATCTATTCGGCGATCTTCTTTGAAGTCGCGGCCGCAATGGAGCGTCGTTCGATGGGATCCGGCGAGTTGGTCAAGGCACCCGTTCCCACTGACGAGCGCTAGGGCAAAAAAAGGCGAGCGTCCGGCGTAAGCCGGATGGTTGTTACACGGCTTCAATCCAGTAGAAGCGATGCCTTTTTTTGCTGGACTCATTCTACTGAAACGCACTCAACTCGCACCCCCCTAACCCAGTGTCTGTCAACTCGCAAACAACCATCCGGCTTACGCCGGACGCTCGCCTTGGAATGATTGGATCGTGGCTCAGCCCCGGGTTGTATCGCTGCTGTCGAGTGCCACCGAGATTGTGTGCGCCCTTGGGTGCGAACCGCTGCTTGTCGGGCGCTCTCATGAGTGCGATTATCCGTTGTCGATTCTGGCGTTGCCGCAGTGCTCACGTCCCCGGATCGATGTAACCGGCAGCAGTCGCGAGATCGACCAACGAGTCAAATCGTCGGCCAGTCAGGGACTGTCACTGTACGACGTGGACGGGGCTCGGTTACGCGAACTGGCACCGGACGTCATCCTGACGCAGACTCAATGCGAGGTCTGTGCGGTCAGTCTCAAGGATGTAGAAGCGGCGATCTGTGGAATGCTGGACGCTCCCGCGCGGCTGGTTTCACTGCATCCGAATTCGCTGGCCGATTTGTGGCGCGACATCCGCCTGATTGCGTCCGAGTTGCACGTCGCAGACCGCGGCGAAGCGTTAATCGGGCGACTTCAGGATCGTCTGCTCCAGTTGAGGACTACCACTCAACGGCTGGCTCGTCCGCGCGTCGCGTGCCTGGAATGGCTCGATCCGCTGATGGCCGCTGGCAACTGGGTTCCGGAACTTGTCGAAATCGCGGGAGCTGACAATCTGTTCGGCACGGCCGGTCTGCATTCGCCGTGGATGGATTGGGAGGCTCTGGTCGCCGCTGATCCGGAGGTCATCGTGGCCCTGCCTTGCGGTTGGGATATTGCCAAGGCAGCGCTGGAGCTGGCCCCGTTGGCGTGTCGTCCCGATTGGATGGGATTGCGGGCGGTGCGGGCGGGACGCGTCTACGTGACGGACGGGAACCAGTTCTTCAATCGCCCGGGTCCGCGCCTGGTGGAGTCCGCGGAGATTCTGGCCGAGATGTTTCATCCGGGGCAGTTTGATTTTGGTCATGCTGGCACGGCATGGAATGTATTTCCAGGGAGTGTGCATTGACTCTGAAGGAGTCACAGCCGGTAGCCCGGGGTTGGAGCGAATGCGCAAACCCCGGGTTAGTTCCAGCGGAAACGCACCCTGGAGGGGTGCCAGCAGTTGAAAGAATCGGTTTGCTGGCACCCTTCCAGGGTGCAATGAGTCGTGGAGATTGGAGTCCTGGGGTTTCCGCTTCGCTACAACCCCAGGCTACCGGCTGTCACTCTTTCAGAGTGAAGAGTTGAGCTTACTAACTCGAACGAATCCGAAAATGCCTCGAAGTTCAGATCCTCGATCGGCAAAGTCCGCAGCACTTGGCTAACTCTCCCCAGCTCACCACCGCAATCTCATCGGCCAGTCAGGCCTGATGTGCTTCGTCTCCCGGACTTCGCAGCACTTCCGACGAGACCTCCTTGACACAACCCCTCACTCACCGACAAAATCGCGTTCAGTTCGGGGCAGCATGGGCCTCGCGAGATTTTCCTGTAACATGTCGTGACCCTCGTCACGTGCCGCTAGTCATTGTCAGTCAGAAGGATCAGCTATGAGTGGACCCATCGTAAGGACCGGAACAAATCCGAAATTCTGGCAGGGTTGGGACAAGGTGTTTGCCGCTAAGCCGAAGACCGCCGCGCCCAAGAAGGCGGCAACGACGGAAGCTGCCAAGGCCCCCGCGAAGGCCGCGCCCGCCAAGAAAGCAGCCAAGAAGGCCACCAAGAAGAAGGCCTGACAACTTCCTGTCCACGTGACTCGGAATCCGAGTCCGAATGCCGAGCGACTCCCATGGGAGGGTGAGGCTCCCGCCGAACCGCATAGTCTTGCGAGGGCCGATAAACGCTTGCGGTTCGGCAGGGTACCCTCTGGGTCCCTCACCCTCCCATCAGCGTTTCGTGGCGGAACGCGCCATTTCCCGTGAGCACATAACTCGCCCAGGGGTGACTCATGTTTCCACTTCGAATCGCGTTGTGCTGCGTGGTGTTCGGGGCGGCAGCGTCGCTGTTTGCCCTGGACGTTGAGCAGGTTACCCGGGTCGAAGGTCAGCCGCTGGCGGGCAACGTCTCGCGCGTCGTCGAATCGTTGGAATACCTGGGGTCTCCGCTCCCTGCGCAGCTCATCAAGGACCTCGACGTCGCAGGGCAGGCTCGCGACGTGTCGCAAATGCAGAAATTGCTCGACCCGCTGATCGCCTTCGTGGTTTCCATCAATCCGGAGAATCGCGTCAAAGTCCAGCGCGGTCCGGGCAAGGTGAAGATCCAGCAGGCGGGATTCACGCCGCTGCTGGTGAAGGTGATCAATCAAAGCACGATCGCGCGGCCGTTGGTGATCAAGAGTCCGCAGGCCGGTCCGGTGTATGCCGGGATTGCACTGGGGACGTTGGTTCGGCAGGCTCAGACCGAGCTGAAAGAGAATGAAAACACGGCCGGGCGGACCGATCGATTTCTCAACGTCGAGATGTTTTCGGCACCGCCGATGACCCGCAACTTGAGCGGTCTGGAAGCCGAATATGCCATCGCCCTGATTGCCAGCACGGAATCAGGCAAACGCGAGGGGATCATTCAATTTGATGTCGGGCAGGGGACTCAGGACCTGGGATTTCGCGGTGAAGTTCCGGTCCTGTTCGAAGTCCAGCCGGCCATCCCTGTCAAGCTGTCGATCCACGATGTGGACGGCGCGCCGACCACGGCCCGCTTGACGATCCGCGATCCGTTTGGGCGAGTCTATCCGCCACAGGCCAAACGTCTCGCCCCCGACTTTTTCTTCCAACCGCACATCTATCGGACCGATGGCGATACGGTCCTGCTGCCACCCGGCAAGTTTGTGGTGACGTATTGCCGCGGCCCCGAATACCTGGAGCTGCGACAAGAATTCGCCGTACCGGCAACCGGGATGGCGAATCTGTCGCTGAAGCTGCAACGCTGGGTCGATCCGCAGGCACAAGGATTCTATTGCGGAGATCATCACATCCACGGCGCCGGCTGTTCGCATTACGAAATGCCCACCAAGGGTGTGCGTCCCGAAGACATGTTTGCCCAGGTGAAGGGCGAGGGTCTCAACGTAGGCTGCGTCCTGACATGGGGCCCGTGTTATGAATTTCAGCGTCAGTTCTTTAAGCCCGTCGCCAGTGAAATCAGTCAGCCGTTGACGTTGATGAAGTATGACATTGAGATCAGCGGCTTCGGGTCGCAGGCACTCGGGCACGTGTGCCTGCTGAACCTCAAGGAGCAAACCTATCCCGGTTCCGACGGGACCAAGGATAAGGGTTGGCCGACGTGGACAGTGCCGGCCTTGAAGTGGTGCAAAGATCAGGGGGGCGTCACGGGCTATCCGCATTCGGCATTGCACGTGAACCCGGCCGCCGGAGCGAAACGCCTGCGGGATCGATGGGACCAGGATTCCAGTGGCACGCTGTCGCCAGCGGAAGCCGAGAAGGTCTTACTGCCGGAACCTTTTGCAGTCATCGACGAAGACAAGAATGGATCGTTAAGCGAAGCCGAACTGGTCGCCAGCTTCGGCCGGGCGGCTCAGCATTTGCCCAATTTCGCCATTCCGGACATGAATGGCGGCGGAGCTCTGGAAATTTGCGTGAGTACCGCCGAGGGCGTTTGCGACTTCATCAGCGCGATGGATACGGCGCGGATCCCGGAATGGAATACGTGGTATCACCTGATGAATTGCGGCTTTCCATTGAAGTGCAGCGGCGAGACTGACTTCCCCTGCATGAGCAGCCTGCGAGTCGGCCAGGGTCGGGTCTATGTGCGGTTGGGCAAGGTCGATCACATTGACTATACCGATTGGTGCAACGGCCTGGGACAGGGACGATCCTATGTGTCGGACGGCTTTGCACACGCGTTGGACTTTACCGTCAACGAGGTGCGACCCGGGGAATCCCAGATCAAGCTGGATCAGGCGGGGCGCGTGCAGGTCAAGTCGCAAGTCGCGTTTGCCCCAAGCACTCCCATCGGAGTCGCCTATGGCACGTTCCAGCCGCCAGTCGGACGACGGATGCTGGGTGATACGGTCAATCTGCACGCTCCTCGCAGCAACGAGTCGGTCAAAGGGGGCGAGCGTCTGGTGGAGCTGATCGTGAACGGCATGGCCGTGGCCAGTAAGTCCGTGCCGGCGGATGGGAAGATTCACTCGGTTGACTTTGAAGTCCCGATTGAACGGAGCAGTTGGGTGGCACTGCGACACTTTCCACAGTTGCATACGAATCCGGTTGATGTGCTGGTAGGCGGCCAGCCGATTCGAGCGTCGCGGTCGAGCGCACGCTGGTGCCTGGAGGCCGTGCATCAATTGTGGGATGCTCGGTTCAAGTACATTTCCGAGGCCGAACGCCCGGCGGCTCGTGCGGCCTACGATCGGGCGATCAAGAAGTACGAGCAGATCGCCAGCGAATCGCCGTAACCTGACACCGAGTGCCACCGGGCCATTGCGTTGACTTTGATGCGGGACTCCTTCACACTCAGCGGTTCCAGCTCAGGAGTGGCGTTTTCGCCCATTCGCTGAGTTGTGCGGTGCTACGCCTCGTGCCCGCAGCCAGATCCCAAGTGACTTCTCCATTCCGGAGCCATTTCATGCAGTTGACGCGCTCATCGTTGGTATTCATGTTGGGCCTGGCCTCGCTGGCGGTTTCTCTACCGTCCGCGGCACAGGCTCAAGCCAAGCCGAAATTCGACAGCAAAAAAGTGTCCGCAGCCATTGCAGGCCATTCGGTCAAAGTGGACGTGGACATCACCGGGGCGAAGTCGCTGTTCCTGGTGGTTCAAGACGGTGGCGATGGCCACACGGCCGATTGGGCCGACTGGGTTGAACCCAGGCTGATCGGCCCCAAGGGCGAAGTCAAGCTGACGGAACTCAAGTGGAAGTCGGCCACGAGCGGCTTTGGCAAGGTGAACGTCAACGCCAATTGCGAAGGTCGCCCGTTGATCGTGGCTGGCAAACCTGTGGAGTTTGGCATTGGAACTCACGCGAATTCGTTGATTGAATATGCTCTGCCCGAGGGCTCGGCGTTCACCAAGTTCACCGCGATTGCCGGTTTGGATCTCGACGGGACTTCTCAGAAGAGCGGTTCGACGGTGCAGTTCCTGGTCTTCACTGAAAAACCCGATGCGAAGTATCTCGTCGCGGCAGCAGGGGGTGGTGCCCCCGCCGATATCGGCAGCCGAGATCCCTTGGATGCCCTCAAGGGTTTGGACGTTGCGGACGGGTTGGAGGCGACGCTGTTCGCCTCGGAAGCCTCGGGTTTGCTCAGCCCGGCGGATATTGACGTCGACCACCTGGGCCGGGTCTGGGTGTGCGAAGTCGTCAACTACCGGCATCGCAACGGCGAACGCAAAGAGGGTGACCGGATTCTGGTCGTGGAAGATACCAATGGCGATGGAGTCTCGGACAAGCAAACCGTGTTCTTCCAGGGACACGAGGTCGATTCGGCTCTGGGGATTGGCGTGTTCCCCACTCCCAGTGGCAAGGGGACCAGGGTGTTCGTGTCGTGTGCCCCGAACGTCTGGGTCTTCACCGACGAAGATGGCGACTTGAAGGCTGACAAGAAGGAACAGCTCTTCACTAACGTGGGGCAGCCTCAGCACGATCACTCGACCCATGCCTTTATCTTCGGGCCCGACGGCAAGCTGTATTGGAATGT
>CAMAVF010000185.1 GCA_945861445.1 Planctomicrobium piriforme
ATACTTCGGGGGATGCTGGGTGAGCAGCACGCTGCCTTCATCGCCGGTCCCGATAAATCCCACTTTGACCGGCGCACCGTTCAGCTCTCTATAGCCGAAGTACATCGCCCCCAAACCGGGCACGGCAGCGGCCGTCCCCTTCAGGAATGCGCGGCGATTCAACGTCGAAACCGCTTCGTGGTAGTTATCCTGGCCGATCTTCTTTTCTTCGGGAGACAAATTCATAAGGCACCTCGTAGCCCGACTGTTAAGCCGGGAGTTTGTAAATTGTACGGCACGGGGAATTCAATCTGTCTTGCCCCGTAATACAAATCGATGGATCAAGGCATCCAACCCGAACCATCTGCCGCTGGGCAGACAGGCCAAGGCCAGGCAGGCCATGATCTCAATAAAATTCTTGTTAACGATGAAGCTATGTTCCGGACCGGGCGCTTCCGGAACGCCAGGCCACGGCGGGACAACCAGATAAAACATCAACAGCATCCAGGCAGCACCCACCGCGGCCGCCCGGCTGAATAAGCCCACGATCAGGCAGAAACCCAGGATTGTCAGCCCCCAGATGGTCCTGGTATTGACCGAGTCAATCTTCGACGAAGGCTGCGGCGACGAACCACGGCGAATCTGATCCAGGTTGAGCAGCTTCGTTCCGGCCGATTGCAGTTCGGCAGTGAGGGCATCTATTGGCCCTGTCAATTGTTTGCGTTCCGCTTCGAGATCCGCCCACAGTTTATCGAGGTGCTGCTGTTGAAAGTCTTGCCTCACCTCTTTCAGCTTGGCCTCGTACTTGTTGACCATCGCTTTGTAGAGTTCGATCTTACCAGGTCGCTTATAGTCGACCGTCCCCTTGTACTTCTCGTTGACGACACCCACCCATTCTGGGTTGCGGAGAAGTTCTTCCAGCTTGACGACCGATGCGTCAACCAGCTTGCCCAACTGGGCTTTCTGTGCCGCATCCAGAGTTGGATAGTGGGCCTCAAACAACTGCTGCCACTCCTGCCAACGCGATTTCACCTTCGCGCCATCGAGCTCGAGCTTATCGAGGTCGTAAGGGTCATCAACCATACCCCGGAACGTCGAACGGAACGGCCCCTTGGCATTTTTTAAGTACCCGGCGGCAGTCCACGGGTCAGTCCCCTGTGCCGCGTGCTGTTTCCAGAGCCCCTCGTACAGGAACTGCCAACCGATGGAGAGGCGCAACACGACCAGAAACACGATGGCGGCCAACGACAGCCTGCGAACATCAGTTGGAGAACAACACGCCACGGGTGGCTCCCGAAAAACAGAGACCGACCGCTACGTCCGCTCGCACGCGTCCGCCGGTCAGGCCGAATTCACGATGTAATATCCAGATGACTCACGGCCTCGCTCAAATACAACTCGTCCGCCGGCAGACCGCAATTGACGATCCGCAAACGCTGTCCAGGTTGAGGAGCGGGGATTAACAACGCCTTAATCTCTGGATGATTATGGCAGTACCTGCGAGCGTTTTCGACCCCGATTACAAAAAACGCGGTAGATAACGCCTCAGCCAGAGTCGCCGTCGGCGCCAGCACGGTGACCGACGCCAAACCATCGGCCGGCCAACCCGTTCGCGGGTCCAGAATGTGGCCGTAGCGTTTGCCGTCCAGCCGAAAGTACTGAATATTCGAGCCACTCGTCGACAGCCCGGCGTTGACGAGCAAAATCGTGGCCAGCGTTTTCTCGGGAAATAGAGGATTCGCAATCCCAATGGGCCAGCCAGGATAACCACCATGCGACCCACGAGCCAGCAGGCTGCTTTTCCCCCCGTGCAACAGAAACTCCGCAACTCCTTGCCTCAAAATAAGTTCCGCAGAACGATCCAGAGCGTAACCCTTGCCAATTGAGCCGAGATTGAATTCCATCCCCGTCGCAGGAAACCGAATCGCTCGCCGCTCTGGATCAAATGCCACCTGCGCCATCCCAGTTCGTTGCCGGGTTACTGAAATCTCTGCTTCGGTTGGTAATCGGTATTCCGCTTTGCACTGCCGCCAGAGGGCAATCAGTGGCCCCGTGGTGATATCGAAGCCCCCTGCAGTCTCTGCGGAGATTTCCCGAGCCATGGTCAGCAGGTCGAAGAGTCGGGGTTCCACTTCAATCCACTCGTCAGCAGCCCGAGCGTTCAACCGGGACACTTCCGATTCCGGCCGATACACGCTTAATTGAGCTTCGAGTTCATCGATCAAGTCCAGTGCCATCGCAGCCGCATCCAGCCGCGCTGCTGGACCGGGATTCAGAATGACATCGAAATCACACGCCATTGCCTGTTTGCCCAACCGCACCGTCGGACCGCTTTCGGGAGGATTGCCAACACGATCTGCTGCATCCAGATTGTCGGCGAGAACCTCACCGGCCTCGGCGAGTTGCCGTTGCAGGGCCTTTCCAGAAAGGAAGTCGCGGCGATTCGGTGGAAGGGGATCGATCATTTGGAGTGCGGCGATTCATCGCCGCTTTCTATTGCATCGTTTGATTAGGAAGAAACAGGCGAGCCGGGTGCCGTAAAGTCTCGAACCTCTGACTCGTGGCCGACGCTGCTAGCGTCGGCGTATCACCGACGCTAGCAGCGTCGGCCACGGAATCCGGAGCCTCACCGCACCCGGCTCACCTAATTCGACTTTTTGATTTATGGCGTCTCTGGGTGTATCGACCCCAATTTGCTACCCCAACAGTTTCGTCGGGTTCTCTTTCACGGCAACCCCACTCGTGCCCGACTGCAAAATCAACTGTGCGAAATCCAAGATTCGTCCCGCCGCCTGCTGTGCGGGAACCCCCCGCTCATGGATATTCGAAATCAAGTTCCGTTGTGCATCCGTGTGCCCCAATTGGGGGCGGTGAGCGAAGTAGGCCGACAGACTTTGAGCAGTCGCCAGGCCGGGACGCTCACCAATCAGCAAGACGACCACCAGCGGATTCAACAACACTCCAATGTCATTCAACACACCAACTCGACAATAGCGAACGAAGAACGGCTGACCGAGTTTTAGCCCGCGTTCCACGGCCCCCGCTGCCAGCAAGGGTAATAAACGAGGAACTTGCTCGGTGATGGCCGCGGCCGAGAGTCCGTCGCCGATTACGATTTGCAGATCGACAGCGACGGGGCAGTGTTGCAATATCAGAAGAGACGCCTCGGATGCCAGGCGGCGGCCCAGGTCCGGGCGCATTAGATATTGCGGTTTGGATGTCGCCTGGGACTGCACTTCGAACAACTTCCAATGACTGACAAATTCCGCCCCGAAATCGCGTTCCAGATCGATCTCAGCATGCACCGCATCGAGCGCCGCGGCATGGTCGCGACGCAATTCGAGTTGCGTCTGACTGCGATAGCCGACCCCGGCGCGGCCTTGAAAAATCCTCGCCGGCGTGCGCTGTCGGACCGCTTCTAGCCACGCGGGGGAAAACGGCTCCAAACCCGCTTCCCGCACGAGATCGGCCGCAACCGGGACATCCTTCGTTGCAGGGGGCTCAGGTGTGAGCGGCGCATTCATGGCTCATCCTGCTGAGTCAACGTGAGAATTCCCGTCGGTGGGCCGGGAAACGATTTTTTCGCCCCTGCAAACCAACCCACGCAGAGCAAGAGAATGGTGCCCGCGACCACCCACAATGCTTGTTCGTTGGGAGGCTGCATTCCGATGACGATCAATCCCAAACAACCAGTTGCCGAAACAATCGCTGCCGGTCGATACCAGACTCCCATGGTCCACGGCCCCATGTTCTTCCACGTCTTCCCGTAAGCGAGGAATCCCAGAATCGTCGGCAGGACATACGAAATATAGAGGAAGATCACGCACACTGCGGTGATCGTCGAATAGACGGGCGTGTAAACGGTGAATAACGTGGCCGAAGCCGCAACAGTCCAGATGGCCGCGACAGGCGATTGAAAGCGGGGACTCACCTGCCGCAACAGATGCGATGCGGGCAACCCTCCGTCACGAGCGAAGGCATACGCCATGCGCGACGCTGACGTCACGGTCGCCAGTCCACACAAGTACTGGGCAATGCCAATGGCCCCGAACAACATCAGGGTCAACCACGCTGGGAGCGTTTCGCGCAGCGTCCAGAAGACAACTTGCGGGCCGCGCTGGGCTCCTGCGGACAGCGACGGCATGGCCAGTACGATGGACGACAGCAAGACCCAGCCGGCAATACCCGAGACGAGCACGGAACGGACAATCCCCCGCGGCACGTTGTAGGCGGCCCCGATGGTCTCTTCCGCCGTATGGGCCGACGCATCAAACCCCGTGATCGTATAGGCGGGCAGCAGGCTGCCCAACAGACAAAGCCACAGGATCGACGACGTAGCGGGCCAGACTGCCGTTTCAGGATCAGCCGGCAAACCGCTGAAGTTGCTGAATGTGATGAGGCGCGAGAAATCAAATCCCGGCGAGTGCCAGAGCAGGGCTCCCGTCAGCAGGGCCGAGACAGCCAGAATCCAATAACCGCTGAAATCGGTCAGCCAGGCGGTCACGCGGATGCCGAGATGATTCAAGACCGCCTGCGAACCGGTGATCAAAACCATCGCCAGGATTTGCTCGCTGATACCAACTTGGGCGTCAGGCCAGAACGCGCCAGTTACGAATTGAAATGTTCCGACATTGATCGCTGCCAGTACGGCAATCAGTCCGGCCAGATTGAACCAGGCCGTCGCCCATCCCCAGCCTCGACCCCCGAGAATTGCCGCCCAGTGATACAACCCGCCAGCCGTCGGAAAGGCCGAGGCCACTTGAGCCATCGCCAATGCGACAATGAGTGAGAAGGCACAACACAACGGCCAGACAATACCGATCGCCGCACCGCCGACGCTGCAGAATCCCAAGTGAAACGAGGTAATTCCACCGGCAAGAATGCAGATGATCGACAGTGAAACCGCGAAATTCGAGAAGGCCCCCATCCGCCGGGACAGCTCTTGCGAGTAACCCATGCCGCGCAGAGTCGCGACATCATCGGCAATCGTTGAGGCGTCGTCGGATGATTCCATATCAGGTCAGCCGCGTAATCACCCGACCCTCGGGAGACAAAAATACCGGGCGATTCTCGCGGGTGTAGATCGGCTGTTCGAGCGGAATTCCCAAGAAATCATAAACCGTCGCGGCGAAGTCGTCCGGGGTGAAGGCTTCGTCCTGGACGTAGCCCCCTTCCTTGTCAGTCCGGCCGATAATCTGGCCACCGCGCACTCCGGCTCCGGCAAACATGATCGAATAGGCGTATGGCCAGTGGTCACGTCCCTGGAACTTATTGAGCTTCGGCGTGCGGCCAAACTCAGTCACAAAACAGATCAGAGTGTCGTCCAGCAGACCGCGTTGCGAGAGGTCATCCAACAGTGCCGCGAAAGCCTGATCAGTACTGCCCATCATCACCCAATGCGAAATCCCGTAACGACCCTCGCCCCCCGCCTTGTCGCGGACCGTGCCGCATGATCCGTTCGTGTAGATCATGTCGTGATGGTCCCAGTTCATATTGAAACCACCGGGAGTGAGCTTAGTCTCGGGCTCGCGCACATCGAGCACAACGTAACGCACACCCGCTTCGATCATCTTCCGACCAAGCAAATACGATTGCCCACGATGCCCCATCCCATAAGCTTCCCGCACCGCCAAGGGCTCGCGTTGCAGATCAAACGCGGCTCGGGTTTGCGGGTTGTCGAGCATATGAAATGCTTGATCAAAGTAGTTGCCCATCGCCACCGCGCCGGAACCTGGCTGCAGCTTCGAGATGCCGATGTCGAGATTGCTGAGCAAATCACGCCGGTCTTGAAAGCGACGAACATCGACTCCGCCTAACAAGGCGAGATCATTGACTCGCCAATTGGGGTCCGACAAGTCGTGCCCGCCCGTCTTGAACGCCTTCAATCCGGGCGACAGAAAACCGGGTGTCGCCGTGCCAGATTGCTCACCATTGCCGGGAATCATGACATAGGGCGGCAGGTACTGACAGCGTGATCCCATCAAGTGCGAAGCGGCCGTCCCCAAATCGGGCATGGCCAGCAAGCCACCCGGTTTGACTCCTTGCAAAATGTAGGCGGTGCCTTCGCCGTGCCCGCTGATGTTGTGCGTCATCGACCGGACGACTGCCAGTTTGTCAGCATGCCGGGCGGTCTGGGCACAGAGTTCGGTAAATTGGATCCCGGGAACATTCGTGTCGACGTTGCGGTACGGACTGCGTTGTTCCACGGGAGCTTCGGGCTTGGGGTCCCACGTATCCATGTGGGAGACGCCACCTTGCTCCATGACGATCAAGACTTGCTTGGCGCGGCCATTGGCTTGGAGAATCGGTGTCGCGCCGGAGGCCCCCCACAGGCTGCGGTTCAACCCTGTGGCTCCCACCGCCGCACCCAGACCCAACCCGAGAAAACTTCGCCGCTGCATAGGTGTCTCTTCCCCTGACCTGTCTGATTGAAAAATCGGATCCACCGACTGCATCGACAATCCTCAGAGATTAGACCACAAATCAACGCTCGACGATACGTCAGAAGGGGAAATGCGGAGAGAAAAAAAGGGACCGCAGACGCGAGCACGACGTGAGGCCATTCCTCACAGCATGCGAAACGTCTACGGTCCCCGAACGGCCACGATACCGTGTGGTAGGTGGCACCCTCTGGCGTTGGCATTTACGCTGTCTTGACGGTGATCTTCTGCGTCACGGCATGTTTCGCCTTGGGCAGCGTCAGACGGAGTACACCGTCTTTCACCACTGCGTCAATTCCCTGGCGATCGATGTCGTTCGACACAGTAAAGGCCCGCTCGAAATTTCCGACTTCATATTCCGCATAGGCCAGTTGATAACCTTCCGGCCCGTGTGGTTTCACGGTGCCGCGAATCGTCAACACGTTTTTCTCAAGTGTGATATCCAAACCTTCCTGGTCCACTCCCGGCAGGTCGGCGAGGAGCAGAATCTGATTTTCCGATTCCAGAATGTCGACTTGCGGGACGAAGACCTTGGGAGTCGGAGCAACTTCGGTCGAGTTCGTAGCGGGAGCCGATTCCTGATGCGGTTTGCAGCAATTTGCAGTTTGTGACATGATTTTCATTCCTATTGAATTCAGTTGTATTGATTGAGGTGGAAAAGTTTCGCGGAACAGGTATCACTGGTACTCTATGCCGTCAGCCCTTTTGTAGCGGAATCTCGTAAGAGTTCCGCCGCTTGCCAACCGTCGTCCAATTGCTCTAAAGCCTCGTCACCGTTGGGGCCTGCGTCAGAATTCTCACGAATTCTGCTACGTTCATCAGATTAACAGCCTAGAGTGGCACCCCGATTCTGGATTGGCATAACAGCTAAGCAGATTTCACGGCGATCTGCTTACGCTTGTCGTCTTCGAGCGACGGTAGGGTGACAGTGAGTAACCCCTTGCTGTAGGTTGCTTCAGAGCGTGTCGCGTCGACCCGGAACGGAAACTTCAGCGTACGCGTGAATTGACCCGGTGCTCGTTCACGCCGTTGCACACGAGTTTCTTCCGGATAGTTTTCCGTCGCCTTTTGACCTTGGATGGTGACCGTATCGCCAACGATCGAAACTTCCAGTTTTTCCAGATCCAAACCGGGTAGTTCAGCGGTGACGCTGGCCCCGTTTTCGTTCTTCCAGATATTGAACGCGGGACCATCGGGGACTTTTTGAGTCCGCAGGGGTTCACCCAAGAGACGGCCCAGATCGCCTTGTAATCGAACCAAATCTCGGAACGGGCTCCACAAATTGGCGGGAACTGATGTACGACAAACCATGATCGACTCTCCTTTGAAACTGTACTCTGACTGATAAGTTTTTTGATGGACAACAGCCCCTGTTGAATGGGGACACAAGCCGCCGAGCGTCATGCCATATTGACACCACGCCCACCAGTAGCCTCGCCCCAATCAGCTTGGCTGACATTTTCAAACCTGCCGTTTCCGTACAAAGCAACGACTGTGCCAATTGCGGTTTCGATTAGTCACGCTGTCAAAATACGTGGATCAAGACATGAACGTTTTACCATAATACATTTATTTCAAATGACTTAAGACACATCTATTGACTGCAACCGGCGTGACAACTGCCATTTAACGCACTGTCGGGTTTTAGCCATGAATGCCAAAAACAGCCATATTGGCATGAAACGGCATCCGACATGGAAGAACAAGGGGATTGGCGAGTTTTCTGCAGAATTTGGCAGTTCACTCAAATCAGTGGTTGGGATCAGTGGCCTTGGGCTGTAAGCTAGGTTGACTCTAAGCCCACCTCCCTTGGCAGAAACACTCACGGCCCGCCGATTGCCAAAAATCTCTTTCTGAAGGGTGCAGTGGGATCCGATTTGAGACCCATGAGTCCAGCGCCGTCTGGTGTGCGAGCAAGTCACGGAAGCTTTGGCCACACACGGCGCGAATTTCGTTAGCAGATTTCACGAACGTGAATGGCTTTGCGGGATCGGAACGGGCCGGCGAGCGTCGGCGCCGTCGATTGGCAGTCGAGTCGGAGGGAACCGAGCAACCTTTGCCCAGAACCTCGGGCATCGGCGATCCACTCCTTCGCTTCTTTGCCAGCACTGGCAGGGAGGCCACTCAGTTGATTGCCCGCAATTGCCCAACCGCCGCCATCGTCTCGGCTCCCGCGTGGAAGCACTGGCTGGTCGTGCTCGCAGGAACCATTCTGGCATCGAGCATTTTGCTCGCTGGATTGACCTGGCCGGAATGGGGGCCGGGATATGGTCCAGGTCTGGCCCAACTGCTGAAATCAACGTCGTCGCCCATTATGACGTGGCTCTACAGTCTCGTCCTCTTTACAACGGCCCAGGGTGCCGTGCTGATCTTATGGGCTCGGTCACGCAGCGAACGGGATTTTCACGGCAACTATCGCATCTGGGGTTGGGCTGCCGCCACATGGATTTTCTTCAGCTTTGCCATCGCGACGCAAGCTCACCTCGCGCTCAGCGAAACTGTCTTGCATCACATTCGCTGGCGCACGAACGGTGCCGCCCTCTGGTGCTGGTTGCTGCCGGCGACCGCGTGGGGTTGGGGAATTGCCTTAAGGCTGGAGCCCGAACTCCGCTCAGGTCGAGCGGGCCATTTGCTGTTCCTGGCCGCTGGCGGATGGTACATGGCAGTTGCCGGGATCCTCTGCCAGCAAGAGTTCTGGCCCCACGTCTGCCCGACACAACTTTCAATACTGCTGGCAGCCATATTCCAACTTTTGGGACACTCCAGTTTGTTCCTCAGCACTTCGCTGCATGCCCGTTACGTCCTGCTATTTTCCGCCGAACCGCCCCAGATGAAACGCCGTTCCACCGCGAAAGCGCCGGCAGCAGACGCCGCAGAGACTCAACCCCGACGTCGATGGCTCGGTCTGTTGGGCTGGATGCGGCGGACATCAGCCGACGACGAGGAAACCGACGACGGCAAACCGAAACGGGGGAAGAAACGAGTAACGGTCACTTCGACCAAGAAACGGACAACCGCCCGCAAAACAACGCGTCGCAGCAAGCCCGCTGAAGAAGCTTCCGAAGGTGACGAATCGGAAGGTTGGGAAAATGAGGATGCCGCTGAGATTGAGTCCGAATCAACAGGCAGCGAGGCCAGTTCGAGCCAGAAGAACTATCGCTTTGACAGCGCGGGTGATGCCGATGATTCCGAAGACAGCAATTCTGACGAATTTAAGGGACTGAGTAAGAAGGAACGTCGGCGGCGGCAACAGCAAATGAGAGAAGTGGAACGCAAGACCGGGTAGGTGTTTTGAAAGAAACGACGAATTTCGAAAGAAGAATGACAAAGTTCCGAATGACGAATCATTACGGGAGCGGCCAATTCAGGAGTTACGTTTGACGCGCAGGGTCGCCTGCCGCTAAGATTCACGCGTTCCGCTATCGGGCGGGATCATTGTGCCCAGTTCCTGTTGGACTGGGCTATTTCAGTTTCGGGACCCTTTTTCGCTTCGCGGCACCCTGAGCTTCATCGGGGATAGGAGAACGCACTCGTGGCAGAGATCGTAATCAAGGACATTCTTGAGGCAGGCGTACACTTTGGTCACCGCGTGAGCCGGTGGAATCCGAAGATGCGGCCGTATATTCACGGCAAGCGCAACCTCATTCACATCATTGACATCAAGGAAACCGTTCGCGGTTTGCTGCGAGCCAAGAAATACCTGTCACAGGTCGCTTCGCAAGGCAGCTTGATCCTGTTTGTCGGCACCAAGCGGCAAGCCGCCGATCCCATTCAGCAAGTCGCCGAACGCTGCGGCATGCCGTACGTTAAGGAACGCTGGTTGGGTGGCACTCTGACGAACTTCCGGACCATTCGCAGCCGGTTGAAGCGACTCGAAGAATTGGAAACGCTCGACAAAACCGGCGCCATTCAGACTTACTCGAAGAAGCGTCAGTCGACGTTGCACCGCGAATTTAAGAAGATTCATCGCAACCTGAGTGGCATGCGCGATTTGAATCGCTTGCCGGAAGCGTTGCTGGTGGTCGATCCGCGGAAGGAAGGCAATGCCGTCCGTGAAGCTCGGATTCTGGGGATCAAGGTTGTCGCGTTGATCGATACCGACTCGGATCCGGATATGGTTGACCTGCCGATCCCCGGCAATGACGACAGCATCCGCTCGATCGACTTGATTCTGCAGCAATTGGGCGATGCCATCATTGAAGGCAAATCGAAGTTGCCGCAAGATCCCAAGGACAAGGCACCTGAACCGGCTCCCGTCCCGTCGCTCTAATATTCGATTGCGGTTTTCATACCGTAGTTTGAATCATCGAGTTTGATCGGCGTCTGCTTGGTTAATAATCTTGGAAGGTCGCTCGGTATCCCTATGGATGCCGAGCGGCCGACGAGAGAATTCCATCGCCCGTGGCCGACGCTGCTAGCGTCGGAGAAGAGTCACGGACGCTGGCAGTGGCCGCCACGGGACCAGCCATCCGAACTGGTGCGGGTTCAATTGACTCTGTATTCCTAATTCCTAAGAGGCGTTCCAAAGGGAACGCACTATGAACATAATCGCGGGATCGGGCATCTATAAAAATTGGCCCTGATCCCAGTCCGAGAAGGAGAAATTGCAATGGCCGAAATTACCGCGGAAGCCGTTCGTGCGCTGCGAGCCAAGACTGACCTGCCGCTGATGGATTGCAAGCGGGCGCTGACCGAATCGAACGGCGATGAGACTTTGGCGATTGAGATTCTGCGTAAGGCCGGCCTGAAGGCGGCCACCAAGCGCGCCGACAACGCGACCGACGAAGGCAAGTTCTTCCTGGCCACGCTGCCGGACGGTTCGGCCGCATCGTTGGTGGAAGTGCTCTGCGAGTCGGCTCCGGTGGCGAAGAGTGATGACTTCATTCTCTTCGGGACGCAATGTGCCGCCCAACTGCTCAACGGCCCTGGTGCAGCCAACTCCGAAGAATTGCTGGCTCAGCCGAATCCCGCCAATCCCAGCCAAAAATTGAGCGACCTGCAGCTCGACGTGATCAATCGCCTCCGTGAAAAAATTGTCGCCGGCCGCATTTGGAAGGTCGCCGGCCCGGTCGGTGGCTACGTTCACCACGACGGCAAGACGGCTTCGTTCTTCCAGGCCTCGGGCGCTGGCACCAAGCTGGATGTGCTTAAGGACGTAGCGATGCAAGTCACGGCGATGCAACCCAGGGTCACTTTGTCGGCGGAACTCGATCCGGCTCTGGTCTCTACCGAGCGAGACCGGCTGATGGAAGAAGGCAAGGCCACTGGCAAGCCGGTGAACATCGTCGAAAAGATGGTGGAAGGCCGCCTCAAGACCTTCTATCGCGACAACGGCGTGCTGGTTGAGCAACAGTCCGTTAAAGAGGACACCAAGACGGTCGGCAAGGCATTGTCTGACGCAGGTTTTGAAGCGGTCGGTTTCAAACGCCTCGTGTTGGGAAAACCGTAATTGTTTGAATTGACCATAACGTGTTAGCGATCAGGAACCCGGTTTGCCTCAAGCCGGGTTCCTGTATTCCGTCAGATCATGTCGGTATTTCGTCAGATCATGCCTGTATTTCGTCAGACCATGGTAGCAAATCACAATCATGCCAGAATCCAACGCCACGGCGGGTAACGGTTCGACTCCTCTCGTCTACAAGCGGGTGCTGCTCAAGCTGAGTGGCGAGAGCTTTGGACGCAACGGTGAGTCCGGGATCAGCATTACCGAGATCAAGGGGATCTGCGAGCAGATCAAACGCGTCGTCGAGACCAACGTGCAATTGGCAATCGTGGTCGGCGGTGGCAATATCCTGCGCGGCCGGAATTTCGCGGCCTTCAACGCAACCATCAACCAACCCACTGCCCACTACATGGGCATGCTGGCGACAGTCATCAATGCGCTGGCCCTGCAAGACGCCCTGGAGAATACCGGAGTGTCCACCCGGGTGCAGTCTGCCTTGCGGATTGAAGGGGTGGCCGAACCGTTCATCCGTCGCCGGTGCGTGCGTCATCTGGAAAAGGGACGCGTGGTGATTCTGGCGGCCGGGACCGGCAGTCCGTTTGTGACCACCGATACTGCCGCTGCACTGCGGGCTCGCGAAATCGACGCCAATGTGGTCCTGAAGGCGACTCGGGTGGACGGCGTCTATTCCGAAGACCCCGAGAAGAATCCCCACGCCACGCGGTACTCGGAAATCACCTACCAGGAGGTGCTGTCGAAGAACCTGCAGGTGATGGATGCCCAGGCCATTCATCACTGCATGGAGCACGGGCTGCCAATTGTCGTCTTCAACTATCTGAAGACCGGCAACATCGAACGCGCCTGTGCGGGCGAACGAATTGGGACACGCGTGGTGACTTCGAGCCAGTTTCAGGCCGAAAAGTAACCGGCTGCCGAGAACTACTTGATTCGCATGACCAGCAGCGTGCGATCATCGGCGTTTTTCTTGCGCATTCGACCGGAATGTTCTTCGGCTCGCTGCCAGATCGATTCGAAGATGTTTTCCACCGAATCCTCCTGAGTTCGGCGAATGGCATCCACCACGCCATTGACGCCGAACAAGCGATGCTCTTCGTCGCGGATTTCCGTGATGCCGTCCGACAACAGCACGAGCAAATCGCCAGCGCGAAGTTCGGTCTCCAGGCTGCGGTATTCAACATCCTCCACGATCCCCAGCAGCAGCCCTTGCGCCTCGAGCAACAGGACCTGTCCCTCGCGCACCAGGATCGGGGCTGGATGACCTGCATTGCAGTGCGTCAACAATCGCGTCGAGGCATCAAAAACACCGTAGAACAGGCTCATAAACTGGTGTTCGCCGGTGACTGAATGGAGCGTCCGGTTCAAACGGTCCATGGCCACCGAAGGATGCCAGTCGTGAGCCGCCCGGCGGCTGGACATGGATTTCAATGCACCCTTCGCGGCATTCATCACCAATGCGGCGGGCACACTGTTGCCCGAGGCATCTCCGATGACAATGATCGTGGACTCGGCCGTCAGGGCTTCCAGTTCGCACATGTCGCCACCGACTTCATGCCGGCTGAGACAGCGATAAACGGCGTCAAAGCCGCAG
>CAMAVF010000186.1 GCA_945861445.1 Planctomicrobium piriforme
CACTACGACAACTTCACCGAATTCCGCCACGCCATCGATGGCTGCCTCGACAACATCCCCACAAAACACCGCCCCCAACTCGCCACCCTCATGACCCACAACTTCCAACACTTCAACCCGGCCTCATTCCTCACCGCGTGAAGTATAAAAGAAATCCTTGCCGAATACCATTTTTTCTTGAGATCTGCGAAACTCACAGCCTCTTCGCTCGCAATTCTGAAAGTGAAACATGGCCACGACACCTTTGATTGCATTCAGCCTGCGCGACCAGATTGTCGAGCACATCCGCAATGACGTGCTGCGTGGCCGTCTGGCGGATGGTGAACGGCTCAACGAAGCCGAACTGGCTGAACGTTTCGGAGTCAGCCGAACGCCGATTCGGGAAGCTCTGCAGCAACTGACGTGCGAAGGCTTGTTGGATGGTCGACGCAATGCCGGCGTCAAAGTCGCGCGGCGCCCTCCTGATTCGATTCGGGAACTGGTAGTACCCATCCGGCGCAGTGTCGAGATTTTCGCGTTGAAATCGTTCTTCGATACGATTTCTGAGACCGATTTTCAAAACTGGACCGTGATACTCGAGCAGATGCGGATCGCCTGCCTGGCCGCAGATTTTCCCTCGATATCAGAACAGGACCTCGCCTTCCACCGCGCCATTGTGCGGCGTGCCGGTCAGACCGATCTGGAGGCAATCTGGGCGTCGATCGTGTTCCGAGTGCGGCATCACTTCTGGGAAACCCAGCATCGCAACTACGCCGAGCCGATCGCGATCTACGAAGAACATGTCGCCATACTGGACGTCTTCCGCGAGGGAGACATCGACGCCGCGGTCGAAGCCCTGGCAAAAAACATTGCTTGAATAACAGCGGCTGTTCCGGTGACGAGAAAAGAATAAATCTCACGCCAAGGCGCAAAGATGAGGATCTGGAACTTTGCGTCTTGGCGTGAGATATTCTGGAATTCCTCGTCCGTGTTGCAAGACATACACCGATGGGCCGGCACGCTCTGAAATGAGAACCTACTGATATGCATTGCAATCCAAACGGCTTCACATTCCCAACAATCTCCCGGCTGCTACGCTCGGCGTTCAGACTGTGGAGGACATCACAACATCGTATCTGCGGACGAGTTTCCTCGACCGTCTTGAGCATCGCTTGCGGTGCTGTCGTCATGCTCGTCGTTCCGACATTGGATCTGAACGCTGCAGACAAAGACGCGACGGCGGCGAAGCCGGTACGTCACCGCGTCATGATTGCCGAATATGGCAGTGCGGCTCGCAGATTGGTCGAGTTTTCTGCGGATGGGAAACTGACGTGGGAACATAAATTTCCGGCCGTCACCGTTTGCTTTCGGATGACGGGCGACGGGAAAATGCTCTTGGCCGATGGCGGGGTGCCGACAGGGATTCAACTGATCGACAAGGACCACAAGATCGTCTTTGACTATCGGTCCAAGTGCGAACAGATCCTTGGCTGTGACACGTTGCCGAACGGCAATTTCCTGATCGCCGAGCAGGGACCGTGCCAGGCAGTCGAAGTCACCCCCAAAGGTGAGGTGATCTCTACCGTCAAACTGCAGACCACCGAGAAGGCCGCTCACCGCCAATTGCGCTGTCTGCACCGACTGGAAAACGGGCATCTGCTGGCCGCACATGAAGCCGAAGGAGTGGTTCGTGAATACGATGCGGCCGGCAAGGTCGTCTGGGAATATCCCGGCATTCCCAATGTCTTCGAAGCCCTGCGCCTCGCCAATGGCAATACGCTGATCGGCTGCGGAACCGACAAACGCGTGATTGAAGTCAGTCCCGATAAAAAGTTCGTCTGGGAACTGACTGCCGCCGATGTTCCAGAACTGAACCTGACCTGGATCACCAGCCTGCAGGTTCTGAAGAACGGCAACATCGTCGTCGCGAATTTCCTGCGCGGCCAGGAAGGCAAGGGAGCCCACGCCTTCGAAGTGACGCACGACAAGCAGAAACAGGTCGTCTGGAAATTCGCTGATCACGCCCTCGTCCGCTCGATCACGATGGTCCGTGTCCTGGATGACGAGTAGTGTTTTATCCCATCCGGTAATACTCAAATGGCCGGTCGCACGGAGTTCCACGGGTCAGGTACATCGCACCAGCTTGCGGTGCGATGATCACCGAAAAGACCGTCTCCCAAAATCCGTGCGGGGGGAAATTGTTCGGATGGCGGCAAATCGATTGCGGGTGATTCTCGTGATCGCGTAGTGCCGATTGCAATTGCTGCAAAGTCCATTCGCTGCCGCTCGACATCGACAACAGCTGGTCGATTCGTGCCAATCGGGGTCGGGATTGAATCAATTCCGGATACTTGGAATTGACGGCGACCAGTTCTGGATGCCGCGCGTGGTTGGTGTGCGTGACGATCCCCTCGCCAGCATCGCGCAACACATAGACATTGTCGATGGTGACCTCCAGGTTGGCCGGTCCCTGGGGAGTCGTCATCATGATGTTGGCCGGGATCGCGCGTTCGGCGCGACTCACGGCCGTCACTGCTCCGTCCAACGTATCGGCTTCCAGGATTCCGCGAGCGGTAAAGTAATGCGGCACGCCGAATTTGCGAGACGGAGCCGGCAGCGTATTCAGACAGATCCCGATACCCGCCGAGTTGAACCCGATGTAGGCAATCAACCCCGCTTGAGTCACCGTGGTCAACGCCGGCTTGCCGGTCGGGCGGCGAGTCAGCACCAACGTGAATTGATCAAGAAAAGGATCATTGTCCCAATTCTGTGCGACCACACGCCCCAGCCCGGCAACGGACTCCAGCGAGAATGACGTGCAGCCCGCGTCATCGGCCTGCAATTGATTGCGCACCTGCAACAGCATCAGATCGGCCAGACTGACGTCGGCAGCCTCGGCCGTGCCACGCAGTTCTTCGACCATGTCGGGAGCATAGTCTGCGGCATATTTGATCGACGCCTCGGCGACCGACATGGCCGACGCCCGTGAAATGCGTAGCGTGCGATTCACCTGTTGCAGGGCCATTTCACAGAAGCCGCGAACCAAGTCGCGGGCCCCCTCGCCAATCTGCCGACCCAGTTCGCGAGGCGCACCGGAGACTGTGAGTTCCGTGTAACGCTGCATTGATGTCATGGCTGACTCCTGTGGAAGCCCGGAGTGATTCTGCTCTGTTTAGGCCGTAGGACGGGCACTCTTGCCCGTCTCGATTTCATACGCCAAAAAGAGACTGGCAGGAGTGCCCGTTCTACGGACAAGGCGTTTACGCAACGGCGTCGGGCGTCGCTTTCACATCGCGATCGTTGAACATTACCGCGAACAGCACCATCACGATAAACGCGAACGCGGCGGGGACCAGCCAGAATTTTGACCAGTCATAAATTGTCGCGTCAGCGGTCTTGCTCAGCACGAATTGATCCAACGTGCGGCCGCCCAGCACGGATCCGATGAATTGCCCGAGACCCAGCGTAGCAAACGCGATGAATCCCTGGGCCGCGCCACGGATCTGATGCGGAGCCTTCTGGTCGATGTAGATCTGGCCGGTGACGAAGAAGAAGTCGTAACAGATACCGTGCAGCACGATTCCCACATACAGGGCCGGCATGCCTCCCACGCTAAACAGGACATAACGCAGAATCCAGGCCGCCATGCCCACCAGCAACATGGACTTCACGCCCAATCGCACAAAGAAGAACGGCATGATCAACAGGAACACGAACTCGGAAATCTGTCCGAAAATCATCTTCGCCGCGGGATACTCCATCCCGGCTGCCGTCAGAAAGGTGTTCATGAACATGTAATAGAACTGCAGCGGTATGCAGATCAAGAATGAGCCAATGACGAAGACCGTGAACGAGAAACTCTTCATCAAACCCAACGCATCCAAACCAAGAATTGATCGGACCGAAGTATGGGCATCCTTCTTGGGTGGCGTGTGCGGCAGGAACAAACACGACAGGGCCAGAATCAACGAACTGATGGCCGCAATCTTCATCGGAACAGTTGTCGGTTCGATGCTCTTGAACTTCGCCGCTGCTGCTTCACTGATATCCAAGGTAAAGACGACTGACCCGGATTCGTCGAATCGCAGCAAGAAGCCAACCAGGATGCCTGCCACAATCCAGCCGAGCGTGCCGAAGACCCGGATCCAGGGAAACTCTTTCGCCGGATCCCGCATTTGATGCATGCACACGGTATTCGACAGTGATAAAGTCGGCATGTAGCACAGGGCGTACATGAGCAGCACCGGGAAGACTTGAGACTGATCTGGCTCCGTGGACAAATAATAGAGGACCGCCGCACCTATGAAATGCAGAGTGGCCAGCAAACGTTCGGCGGCAAACAGGCGATCTGCGAAAATGCCCATGAAAAACGGAGTAATCATGCCGGCGATGGGAAAGGTGGCAAAGCACATGCCGATCGCCGTCCCATCGAATTTCCGCGTCGTGTAGAGATACGTTGCCAGTGTGACAAACCATGCTCCCCAGACGAAATACTGCAGAAACATCATGATGGACAAGCGGATCCGGACACTGGAATTCATGGGGCCCTCAGTCGGATGAAAAGAATTCGGCGGGAACAGCCACCAATTCCGCAAGGATCTGGCGCCGCGATCAGCGGTTGTCGATCATCCTCAAACGAGGTGGTATTCGCAAGTTTGCGAGATAATGATGTGGCGGATTGTGACCAGCGGATTGCATGGCAGTTGTCCTATAAGTCCCATAAGTCCCATCAATTCATGGGACTTATGGGACGGATAGGACACATGGGACTGATGAATACGACGGGTAGGGTGCAATTGGCGAACTTCCGTTCGCTATCGCTACTTCGCGACGGCCCAGTTGTCACCGACTGAGACATCGACTTTCAGCGGGACATCCAGTTGCATGGCCTGTTCCATTTCTTCTCGCACAAGTTGCTGCAAGCTCAGCACTTCCGCTTCGGGCACTTCAAAGACCAGTTCGTCATGAATCTGGAGCAGCATGCGGCCGGGGTGATTTTCTGCCTTAAGACGCCGATGGATGTGGACCATGGCCAGCTTGATCAAATCGGCTGCAGAGCCTTGAATCACCGTGTTAACGGCGGTCCGCTCGGGCAAGGTCAGTTGCCGTCGGCCACTGAGTTCGCGGATCCCGGTGATCGCCCGGCGCCGGCCTTTGATGGTTGTCGCGTAGCCGGTTTTGCGGCATTCTTCCAACAGTTTTTCGATGAATGCCTCCACGCCGGCGTACTTCGTGAAATAGTCGTCGATAAACCGCCCGGCTTCGTCCTGGCTGATACCAATCGCCGCCGACAGTCCGTAAGGGGTTTGCCCATAAATGACGCCGAAGTTGACCGCCTTGGCAATGCGCCGCATCTCGGAATTCACCATGTTCGCGTGAAAACCGTAGATCTCCGCAGCCACAGCCGTGTGGATATCAATGCCCGCGGCGAAGGCCATTTGCAAGGCTTTGTCGTGACTGAAATGGGCCAGCATCCGCAATTCGATTTGTGAATAGTCGGCACTCACCAGCTTCCAGCCCGGTTCGCCCGGAATGAAGGCGGAACGGACGCGGCGGCCTTCTTCGGTGCGGATCGGGATGTTTTGCAGGTTCGGGTCACTGGAACTGAGTCGCCCCGTCGCCGCGACCACTTGATTGAAGGACGCATGGATGCGCCCGGTCTCGGGGTTGATCATCTCGGGCAAGGCGTCGAGATAGGTGCTCTTCAACTTCGAGAGTTTTCTATGCTCCATCAATTTGTTCGGCAACGGATGCAATAGCGCCAGTTGTTCGAGCACTTCCTGGTCGGTGCTGGCCCCCGTTTTCGTTTTCTTAAAAATGGGCAACTTCAGTTCCGTGAACAGAATCTCCCGCAGTTGAATGGGCGAATCGATATTGAACTCGTGACCGGCTAGGGCGTAAATCTGTGTCTGGATCAATTCCAGCCGTTCGCCCGCGGATTTGCTATGTGTCCGCAACAGGTCGGCATCGACCTTGATCCCCCGGTATTCCATTTCGGCCAGCACCGGGATCAACGGTCGTTCCAGGTCCCAGTACAAGTCCCAGAGGTCGAAGTGTCGTAGGATCGGTTCCAGCTTGCCACACAGTTGCAGTGCAATTTCGGCATCTTCCACGGCGTATTCAGCCACGAGCGGGATATCAATCTCCGCCATCGATTTCTGATTCTTGCCCGTGCCGATCAGGGCGGTGATGGGGATCATCTCATGGCCGAGATAACGCTTGGACAATTCGTCCTGCCCATGACTCCGCGCGCCTGCATCCAGCAGGTAGTTGAAGATCATCGGGTCGCTGCCGATGTTCGCAATGTTGATCCCCGCGCGACGCAGGACCAGCATGTCGTACTTGATGTTCTGGTTGGAAATCTCAACGGTGGGATCTTCCAGATGTGGCTTGAACGCGGCGACGACCATCTCGGGATCAAGCGTCTTCTGGCCGGCCGGACCGCGGACCGGAATGTAATAGCCGGAGCCGATTTCCCAGCAAATGGCCCACCCGACGATGTCCGCCCGCACTGCATCGACCGAAGTCGTTTCCGTATCCAGGCAGAACCGCCTCTGTTGCCGGAATTGTTCGAGAAACGGTCCGAATTCTTCGGGTGTGTCGATGATGTTCCAATTGCGAGTCTGCGGAGCCGGCGTCGCTTCCTGGATGTCTGCTGCGGGCCGTAATGCCTTGATCTCGTCGGCCAGGCGTTTGAAGCCGAACTCGGTGAATAGTTCTCCCAGCCGAGTGTGCTGCAACTGCCCGGTCCGAGCCTGGTCCCAATCGACGGTCAACGGCAAGTCGTCGTACAGCCTGACCAGCTTCTGACACAGCCGGGCTTGATCCGCGAACACCTTCAGGTTCTCTTTCAGCTTGGCTCCGGGGGCCTTGTCGGCATTCGCCAGGACCCCTTCCAGATTGCCAAACTCCTGCAGCAAAGCGCTCGCCTTCTTCGGGCCGACCAGTGGTACGCCGGGGACGTTGTCGACGCTGTCGCCGACGAGCGATTGAAAATCAATGGCCTGTTTGGGAGTGATGCCCCAATCCGCTTTCAACTCGTTGACGCCGAAGTAGGTATTCTTCCGCAGGTTCAGCATCCGGACATGCGGCCCCAGCAACTGTCGGCAGTCTTTGTCAGACGAAATCAGGATGACTTCCCGCCCCTCAGCAAGGGCGAGTTTCGTCACCGTCGCCATGACATCGTCGGCCTCCCAGCCAGCGTGCTGCACGACGGGAATGCCGAACGCTTCCAGCACTTGCAAGATCATGGGAATCTGTGGACGTAGATCGGGGGGCATTTCGGAGCGGTTGGCTTTGTATTCCGGATACCACCCATTGCGCACAGCGTCGTCGGATGACTCCATCGCAGCCAACCAATAGGCGGGCTTGTGGTCTCGCAGCAGGTTGTGCAGATCACGGGTGAAACCGTAGACGGCATTCGTCGGCTGGCCAGTCGGACTGGTCATCTCACCGCCGATGGCGTGAAACACCTGGAAAATCAGGGAGAACGTATCCAGGATGTAAAGGGATTCGGGCATGGTTGCTTTTCGGAAAACAGTCAGGTGTTGGCGTCGCGCGGCCCTGATTGGGATTTTTGGGTTCTATTAGTCAGGAATGGGACGGATGGGACTTATGGGACGAATGGGACTTATGAAAGTAAAGCCTGCCGGCGATGGGATTCTCACACGTCCAATTCCTCTAGACGGCGTTGGACAAAATCCCGTAGCAGCGCGAAGGCTTCGAGTTCTGCTGCGCCTGCTGTTTTTTCCAGGGGCACTTGCAGCCGATCGTATTCCTGCATGATGTAATCTTTTTTGAGCAGATGGACGCGGGTTGCCAGGATGGCCGCTTCCAAGACCGCGTGCTTCGCTCGATTGAAACCGACAAAATCGCGCAGCCGTCCCATATGGACCACGCGGGCGATGATGTTGGTGCGCTCCTGCGAATCATCCAGTTCGGTGACTTCGAACTCATACCAGCGACACGCTGATTTGATCACCTGACCCTTGATCTTTTCCGCGGGAAAGATTTCGGGCAATTGATTCAGTGATCCAATCGCCGCCTGGGCCAGGAGCAACACGTCATCGGAGACATGAAACACTCCCTGGCCATGCAGCTTCAGATTCTGGTAGGTGCGGGAAGTCTTGTAGGGACGCAACCGCAGGGTCGCGAAGGAGGGCTCGACATACGGGCCCATCGGGGCGAAGTTCACCAGCCCCTCGGGATCCAGACTGGTGACAATCCCTTCCAGAATCATGCGTCGATCCCACCGAAAAGTGCGTGATACCTGCCAGCAACAACGGGCCGAATGGGGCCCGCCGGTAGGTTAACAGATCAGGGGATCGAAAGGCACGCTACGCACAGGGGAATAGAGACTCGTTCGTCGCTGCGGCGACCGCAGGAAGGGTCTCCCAGCCGGTTCGAGCGCATTACAAGCGATGTGCGATCAGCGCTGTCGCGTCAGTCTGCAATTTCCACCTGAAAACCTGCGGTGTCACAGTTTGTACTGGCTCAATGCGCAAAGATATCTATATACTTCAAGAGTGCAGGGTATTCACGTCGAACTCAAACGCGGTGTGACGCTGATCGAGAATTCAGGAGCAGGCATGGAGCAACGAGCACTTTGCAGCGGACCAATCGGGCGTCGCGCCTGGCTGCAAGTCGGGGGCTTGAGCCTGGGGGCTCTGGTCACCGGTGCGAATCCCAACCTCGCACAATTGCTGGCAATTGACGAAGTGCAGGGACGGCGAGCCATCTCCCCGGATTTTTCGGTCATTTTGTTTTGGGCCAATGGAGGCCCCAGCCATCTCGACCTGTTTGATCTGAAGCCGCAAGCCCCGGCCGAGTATCGCGGTGAGTTCCGGCCGATTCGGACGAACGTGCCGGGAATCGAAATCACCGAAATGTTGCCGCAGTTGGCAGGCATGGCCGACAAGTTTTCCCTCATCCGCAGCCTGCATCACGAACGCGGCGAGCACTCTGGCGCGACGAATCGCTTTCTGACCGGTTACCCGTCGCGCGCGTCGGACCTTAACGATTCTGAGTTCCCTGACATTGGGTCGATCGTCGCGAAGCAACTGGACGGTGGCAGTCGAGAGATTCCACCGTTCATGGCGAACACCAAGTTTTATGGCAGCGGGCCCGCGTACCTCGGGCCGGCCTATGCTCCGTACATGCCCAGCCCGAATCCGAGATCGTCCACGGGCGCCAACCAGTACGATCCCATTCCGATCTATCGCACCGGAGCAGCGACCGACAGCCTGTCGATTTCACCGGAAGGCATGTTGGCTCTCAATCGCCGGCGCGAACTACTCGAGTCCTTGGACTCACTGCCCCGCACGCTCGATCAGCGCGGGACACTGCCGACACTTGAAGGATTGCAGCGGCGAGCCATCGAGATGCTGGCCAGTCCACGCACACGCGAAGCATTTGATCTGTCCCGTGAGGATGAACGGACTCGATTGCGTTATGGACACACTCACTTTGGCCAGAGCTTATTGACCTGCCGGCGACTGGTCGAAGCTGGCGTCCGTTTTGTGCAATGCCAGGCAGAATATCGCCTGCGACCTGAGACCGGCGTCACCAGCAACTGGGACGAGCACTCGGTCAATTCCCACATCTTCAACTCCTACCGCGAGAAGCTGCCGTCGTTCGACCAGTCGGTGTCGGCGCTCATTGAAGACATGCATGTTCGCGGGTTGAACGAGCGGGTGTTATTCCTGTTCTGTGGTGAGTTCGGCCGCACGCCGAAGATCTCGAATCAGGACGAAAGCCGCCGCCCCGGCCGTGACCATTGGCCGCGTGCGATGAGCGTCTTCCTCGCAGGCGGCGGTCTGAAGATGGGGCAGGTCATCGGCGCCACGAATCGACGCGGCGAAGAACCGGTGGCACGGATCATGGACAGCAATTGCCTGCTCGCCACGATCTACGAACGCTTCGGGATTGATACCGACACCTCGTATTTCACCAACGCCGGCCGCCCGATTACCATCCTGACCACGGGGAAACCCATTTCTGAACTGCTCTGAGACCCCATCCTCCCTTCCGTGCCTTGAATGGCTGACTGGTTCGTTGTCAAATGAGCGATCACTGATCGTCGACCATCACGCCTCAATCTGCGGGAGTATCCACGTGAAAGACCTGATCCACGGCGGCCGTTCGTCAACACGCAGCACACGCCGCCATTTCCACCAAGCCGTCCAGGCAGCGGGAGTTCTGCTCATTCTGTTTGGTATTTCGACCGTGTCGCAGGCGGAGGATTGGGTTCAGTTTCGCGGTCCGAACAGCAGTGGGCTGTCGACCGGATCCAAACCGCTGCCCGTGAAGTTTTCCGCCACGGAGAATGTTCGCTGGTCGGCGAAAGTGGGTGACGGTGTCGGCGGAGCGGTCATCGCGGCAGGGCGCGTCTTCGTCAATGGAATGACGGCTGACGAAACGGTCAGCCTGTTTGCGTTTGATGCAATCACCGGTAAAAAACTGTGGCAGCGGGACTGGAAGACGGGTCCCCTGATGGAAGTCCATGCCACGAACAGCCAGGCCAGTTCCACGCCCGCAACGGATGGCGAACGCGTCTACTTCTACTTCAGCACGCTGGGGTTGCTGGCCGTCGATGCGGCAACGGGGAAAGATGTCTGGGAACAGAAGCTGCCGACTCCGTTCTTCATCTTCAAGTGGGGCCCAGGCATGTCGCCGGTTCTGTATAAGGACATGGTACTGTTTCTGCAGGATGACGATCTCAACCCCGCCTTCTATGCGTTTGACAAGGTGACGGGCAAGCTGCGCTGGAAGGAAGAGCGGCGGGAGATGGCCGTGAATTATTCGCACCCCGTGATCTGCACCGTGGATGGCCATGACGAAATCGTCGTGGCGGGAACGGGCAAAGTCATCGGCTACGACCCGCAGACCGGCAAGCGGTTGTGGTTCGCCAAGGTTCTGCTGCGCAACATCAAGACGACTCCGGTCAGCGTCGATGGCGTCGTCTATATCTCGGTGCAAAGTGGCGCGATTGCCAATCAATGGCTGGCGTCGGTGGATCGCGATGAGAAAGCCGGGAACAACGACAACAAGCTCGATAAAGCCGAGATTCAGAAGTTTGTTGGCAAGCAACCGATTCCCGAGGCGTTCTTCAAGAAGACATTTGACAAAGGCGATCTCAACAAGGACGGATTCCTGGAAGGTGCCGAACTGGACGCCGCATTCCTGGATCCAGACAATTTTGCAGGTGGCGACTTCCGGGCCTCGGGCGACGCGGCGGCCGAGCAATTCATCCTGGCGGTTCGCGGCGGCGGTAAAGGAGATGTCACCAAGTCGCATCTGTTGTGGAAGCACAAGACGAAGAATACCGATCACATCGTGTCCCCCTTCATTTCGGACGGCCGCATGTTCCTGGTGAAGGAGGGGGGCATCTCGACGGTGTTTGACACCGAGGCCGGCAAAGCGCTGGGCAGCCCCAAGCGGGTCGGCAATGGTGGCGGCTACTTCGCATCGCCGATCCTGGGTGACGGCAAGATCTATCTCGCCAGCGAAAATGGCAACGTCACCGTGTTGAAGAATGACGCTGACTATGAAGAACTGCAGTTGAACGATGTCGGCGAGACGATCATTGCCACGCCCGCCATAGCCGACGGCGGTCTGTTCGTCCGCACCCGGACGCAATTGTTCTGTTTCGCCGCTGATAAACCCGCGAAGTAGGCGCTCCAGCCAACAGGAATCCTCGCGATGCGGCAGATCAATGTCGGAGTCATCGGCCTGGGTTGGTTCGGGGAGAAGCACTGCGAAGTGCTGACCGGCCTCCCCGAAGCCCGGCTGGCAGCCGTGTGTACCCGGACTCCGTCGCGCCTCGCGGAAGTCAGCGAGGTCTTCAACGTGCCCAAGGCCTATACCGACTACCGCGAGATGCTGGCGGACCCGGAGATTGACGTCATCAGTGTCGTCACGATGTGGGATCAGCATGTCGATCCCACCGTCGCCGCACTCGAGGCCGGCAAGCACGTATTTCTCGAAAAACCGATGGCATCGACGGTCGCCGATTGCGATCGTATTATCGCCGTGGCGGAACGCTCGCGCGGCAGCTTGATGGTCGGGCATGTCTGCCGCTTCAATCCGCGTTATGTTGCCGCGAAGCAGGAAATCGATGCCGGCCGCATCGGCAAGATCGTCGCGATCTATGGACGCCGCAATCTGCCAACCTGGATCACGGCCGGCGTGCTGGACAAGATCGGCCCCATCATCGGCGATGGAGTCCACGACACCGATCTGATGCTGTGGTACACCGGCGCGAAAATCATCTCCGCTTACGCCCAGACTACACGCGTCCGCAACCTGAAGTATCCCGACATCGGCATGACTATGTACCGCTTCGACAGCGGTGCGATTGCCGTCAACGAAAACAACTGGGCGCTGCCCGAAAAATCGCCCATGCAGATCGACGAACGAATGGAGATTGTCGGCACCAAGGGTTCGATCTCGATTCATGACACGACCCCGAACTTTCTGGTCGTGGATGATCAGCAGGTGCGCTATACCGACACAACCTATTGGCCGCTGATGCACGGTGTCCGCAGCGGGGCGTTGCGTGAGGAGTGGGCCTATTTCCTGCGGTGCGTGGCGGAAGGACGTCGCCCGGACGTGATCCGTCCCGAAGAATCCCGCGCCGCCGTAGCCGCCTGCCTGGCCGCCGAACAATCCGCGGCAACCAACCAGGTCGTGATGCTCTAACACTATCCCCGGCCTCAATCCAACTATACTCATGCAGAAAACCTTTCATCACACGGGAGTCATCACGGATGAGCCGCAACCGGGCGAGATCTATGTCGCGGCCAGCAAGGTCTGGGTGACCAGCCCCGACAATCACCCGTATCGCATCGAGTTTCTGCGCTTCGAACCCGACTCGCCGGTGCAAAATGCGGTCCGCGATCGCTGTCACACAGCGTATGTGGTCCCCGATCTGGACGCGGCCATCGACGGGGCAAAGTTGCTGCTGGGTCCCTTCGACCCTCTGGAAGGGCTGCGGGTCGTGTTCATCGAAGAAGACGGCGCAGTCATTGAATACATGCAGTTTTCCGGCGGACGCAGTACGATCAGTTAGATTCCTCCGACAACCTAAGAAACCCTCCCCCTGATGAACTCTCGCTTCCGTCTGTTGCTTTACATCGCGTGCGTGCTCACCGATTTTTCTGCCTTCATTGTCATTTTTGCGGTCACGCGTGGCCTGGCCGAAGCGCATGCCGAACCGTGGTTTCTCGGTGTCGTGGGCGCGGGTTTCTCGCTGACTGCGGGCATCGCCAGCGTTCTCGGTGGCTGGTTGACTCACCGGTTTGACGGCCGAGTCGTGATCGTCAGCGGTGCCGCAACCATGAGCGCGTGCATCGCCGCGTGCGGCTTGACCAATCCGGCGAGTCTCGCATTTCTGGCGGAATACTGGGTGCTGGGCATCGGCCTGGGATTCTTCTATCCCCCGCTGATTGGCTGGCTGAACCAGGGGGTGGATGCGCACGCCAACC
>CAMAVF010000187.1 GCA_945861445.1 Planctomicrobium piriforme
AACATTTCTGTGACTCGACAACTAAGCTCTCCATCGCCAGTTCCTTTCAATCCGTTGAAAGCAAACAAATGCGAGAAATGAAACAAATTTCGCGATTTCAGACAAGGGCAATTCGAACCAAAATCATCGACTTTTCATCAGACTACCCCCGACCCCTGGGTTTATGGTTGACTCACCCGCACGATGCGATGGAATCGCAACGCCACCTCGCGATCCACCACGCGGCGCACGCCTTCGAACAGGCAGGCTGGTTCGTTGTCCGTTTGACCCGTCCGCTTGATCTCTTCCAGCGATGTTCCCGGTGAGACGGTGAACGTCCCCTGGTGGATGATCTGATTCCCGGCGTCGAGTTCGGGAACGATGAAGTGAATCGTTGCGCCATACGTCAGCATGTGATGGCCGAACGCGTCTTCATACGGACGCGGACCGGGAAATGACGGCAGCAGCCCGTGATGCAGATTGACGATCCGGCCGCCGGCAAAGCGCCAGCATGTGGCGGCGGGCAGGACGCGCATGTAACGGGCTAGAATGATGTAGTCCACTTCGTATTCGTCGAATAACTGGACCATGCGTTCGTTGTCGGGGTTGCCCTGTCCGTCATCGACCGAATGCCAGTCGCAACCGAATTGTTCGGCGAGGCCCCGGCAGGCGGGACGATTGCCGACCATCAACGGCACGGTCGCTCGCAGGCGGCCGTCGCGGACGGCTCGTAGTAGTGCCAGGGGCGGTTCCGACCGATAGGTCGTGCAGATCGCCAGGCGCGGCGGGCGGTCGTGTTCGACGGGCGACCAGATGCGGATCGACAGTTTTTTCAGACGGCCAATTTCCTGCATGTGCTTGCGCAGGTCGCTGATCGATTCGACTTCCACCGGCCAATCCACGCGCAGCAGCATCGCGAAGATCTTTTCCGAGTCGTGGTCGTACATCTGGATTTCGCCGATGTTCGCACCCACATTGGTTACGTAATGCACGATGGGATCGGCGAGGCCGCGGTTGTCGGGACCGACTGCCGTAATGATGACTTGCATGCTCAGCACATTCTGCTCATGAAGGAAAACGCCGCGTCGGCGGCCGGATACAAGCTCGAAGCGCGAGCGAAGGCATTATGATTGCTCGTTGACGACGGAATGCACTCGCTTGCGCTTCGAGCTTGTATTTGCTCGGACACGCCGCGCTAGACTGAAAGATAGTTCCTGTATCGCGGGGGGGCAATTGACGTCCCTGCTGCAATTCGACAAGATTCATGTTTCCAGACCATCTGGTACCCCGTGGCCGTTGCAGCCAGCATCGGCACCGACGTTGTGGAAGAATCGGCCCGTCTGATCGAGTCAAGGAACCCGCGATGATTCCCTTCCAACGGATCCTGCTGCCGACCGATTTTAGCAATAACGCCAAATCTGCCCAGGATTATGCGTGTGAACTCGCTGATCAGTTTGGCGCCCAGTTGCACGTCTTGAGCGTGGTGCAGGACGTCGCCCTGGTGTTGCCCGAGACCGGGATGTTTCTGACCATCCCGTTGCCGAGTGTTCAGGAAATCGTGGAAACGGCCGAGACCGCGTTGAAGTCGGTGCTGGATCCCGTCTGGTCCAGCCAGCATGACGTCGTCTTGAAGGTCCTGGTGGGAGTTCCATTCCTCGAGATTGTTCAATACTCCCAGGACGCGCAGATGGATTTGATTGTCATGGGCACTCACGGCCGGACCGGGCTGCGCCACGCACTGTTGGGCAGCGTGGCCGAACGCGTGCTAAGGAAATCCACGTGTCCAGTATTGACGGTTCGTTCGCGAGAGTCGGAGTAGCCCCGTTCCCTCGTCAACCGATGAATTCAATATCCACCGGGTGTGGGATGATCTTCTGGTCGTAGGCGCGCTTCAACAACAATTCCACCGCTTGGCGGCCGCGTGGTCCAAAATCGAGCGTCCAGTCGTTCACGTACATGCCGACAAACTTATCGGCCTGGCTGCGATCGAGGTCTCGGCCGTATTGCAGAGCGTGGCTGAGGGCTTCCTGGCGATGCTGCAGCCCGTATTGAATACTTTGCTTCAACAATACGGTCACTTCTTCCATTGCCTGACGACCGAGGTCCCGGCGGATCGCGTTGCCGCCCAAAGGCAACGGCAGGCCCGTCTCTGCGAACCACCATTTGCCCATATCGACAATCAAATGCAACCCCTGCGTGGCGTACGTCAATTGGCCTTCGTGAATGATCAGGCCGGCATCTGCCTTGCCCTGTTCGACGATATTCAGGATCTCATCGAAGGGATGAACCTCGTAGGTGAAGTCGTTACCGAGCAGCAATTTTAAAGACAGAAATGCCGTGGTGAGGGTCCCGGGCACGGCGATCTTTTTGCCCCGCAGGCTGGAGATCTGCCCGGGCTGCCGCGCGACGACCATCGGCCCGTAGTTGTCGCCCATGCTGGCCCCGCAGGCACACAGGGCGTATTTGTCGGTCACGTACGCATAGCCATGCAGGCTGACGGCCGTCAGCTCGAGTTCGCCTCGCTGAGCCCGGTGGTTTAGGGTTTCGATGTCTTGCAGCTCGTGAGTGAAGCGATAGTGGCCCGTGTCGATCTTGTCGTTGGCCAGCGCATGGAACATGAAGGCATCATCGGGATCGGGACTGTGTCCCACGCGAATCAAAGTTTTGTCGGACATGGCGATTTTCTGTTAGTTGATCGTAATAGCGGCGGTATTGCGTGTCGGCGTAGCCTAGTTGTCACGGTTCCCCCCTGCAAGGGACCGCCTTGTCGAGAATCGTCCCGATGAACTACGATTGAGTCTGCCCATTTCCGGAATCGATTTACCGGGATTCAACCGTAAAACGGTCGCCGCCATTAACTCTTCTGCTGTTCGCACTGCTTCACGATGATTTTGCTGACCGTCCGCGACCTGGCCCGCCAATTCGATTCCGATCCGGTCTTTTCGAACGTCACGTTCGATCTCCGGCCGGGTGAAAAGATTGGCCTGGTGGGTCCCAACGGGGCCGGCAAATCGACATTGATCCGAATTCTCGCCGGGTTGGATGACGCTGACGTCGGCACCATCGAAAGGCACTCGGCAACCCGCATCGCCATGCTGGAACAGCACGCCGAATTTCGCTCGGACCGCACCCTGCTCGACGAAGCCAAATCGGGTCTCGGCCCGCTGTACGCGCTGCAGCAGGAAGCCGAAGAGATCGCCCACAAGATGGCCGAGGATGCCGATGTCGCCAGCCTCGAGCGGCTGCATAAGCGCTACGATATTGTGCAGGCCGAACTGCATCGCCTGGACGCCTACAACCTCGACCATCGCGTCGATCAAGTGCTGCAAGGGTTGGGGTTCTCGCCCGATCAATACGACCGTCCGTCGTCCCAGTTCAGCGGCGGTCAGCAAAACCGCATCCTGCTGGCGCGGCTGTTGCTGGCGGCTCCCAATGTGATGTTGCTCGACGAACCGACCAATCATCTGGACATCGCCGCGACGGAATGGCTGGAGAACTATCTGGCGAACTCGGACCAGGCGCTGATCGTCGTCAGTCATGACCGGTATTTCCTCGACAAGGTGACGAACCGCATTCTGGAAATGCACCGTCATCAGGTCACCGATTATCCCGGCAATTTTTCGGCCTATTGGGGGCAGCGGGCCGAACGGATGCTGGTGCAGCAGCGGGCGTGGGAGAAGCAACAGGAAGAGATCGCCGACCTGACCGACTTCATCCGCAAGAACGCGTATGGTCAACTCGCCACGCAGGCCAAGGACCGTGAGAAGAAGTTGGCGCGGATCGAACGGATCGAGCGACCGACCGATTTTCAGACGTTTTCGATGGGCTTCCCGAAGGCCACGCGCACTGCCGATCATGTCATCGAAACACTGAATATCACTCAGGGGTTTGGAACGCCGCTGTTTGAAGACGTCACTCTGCGAATCCGGCGTGGCGAACGCATCGGCATATTCGGTCCCAACGGCAGCGGTAAGACGACTCTGTTGCGGACGATGCTGGGCGAACTTCCACCGCAGAAGGGGACCGTCCGGCTGGGGAATGGGGTCAACATCGGCTACTTCGATCAGAAGCTGGAAAGCGTCTCGGCCGATGCAGACCTTATCGAAGCCATTCGCCCGCGTCACAAGCCGGAGATTACCCCCGGCACCTTGCGAGATGTCCTGGGCCGGTTTGGTCTGAAGGGTGACATGGTCTTTCAGAAGGTCAGCTTCTGCAGCGGCGGCGAACGCAGCAAGGTCGCCCTGGCCCGCCTGGCGATGCTCGATATCAATGTCCTGGTCCTCGACGAACCGACCAATCACCTGGATCTGTGGGCGTGTGAAGCATTGGAAGCAGGACTGAAAAGTTTCAACGGCACGCTGATTTTCGTCAGCCACGACCGTTATTTCCTGGACCGCGTCGCCACGCACGTAATCTCGATCGATGCGGGCAAAGTGGACTACTTCGAAGGGAATTATTCGGACTATCACGCATTACATAAGTTGCGCGCCGATGAAGCGGCGGAACGTGCCGCCGCGAAGGCCAAACCCGCCGCGGTAGCCGCTGAAAAATCAGATCGCGGCAATCCCGATAAGTCAGCCAAGCGAAAGCGACAGTTTCCCTATCGCCGTGTCGATGAGATTGAAGTAGACATCGCGCAGCACGAAGAATCGATTGTCAAGCTGCAGGCCGACATGGTCGACCCCGAAGTCTTGCGAGACGGCCGCCGGGCGAAGCAGGTTTTTGATGAACTGAATACGGCTCAGACGGAATTGGTCCAATTGTACGCGCATTGGGAAGAGGCGATGGAATTGAATTGATAGGCTGCTGATCCTCTTTCATAAGTCCCATTTGTCCCATGTGTCCTATCAGTCCCATCCAAGGGGTGACCAGCAATGGGACTGATAGGACACATGGGACAAATGGGATTCAGGCCAGGCGCAAGGTCCGTCACTTGGACTTGTTTCCCGCCGGTGCTAGCATGATTCGTGCATCGCATCTTTATGCCTCTCGGGGGGAAAATTCATGCCGCGCTTGTTGTGGTGTTCGCTGTTTGTCATGGCTCTGTTGGGTTGTCAGGGTGAGGACGGAAAACCCGAAAAGCCTCAGGCGGGATCCGGAGCATTGACGGGTGCGGCTCCGTCGGGCAACAAGAAACTTCGCATCGCGGTGATTCCCAAGGGGACGACGCACGAGTTCTGGAAATCGGTCCATGCTGGTGCGCAAAACGCCGCGACCGAACTGGGCGACGTGGAAATCCAGTGGAAGAGCCAGCAGCTCGAGGATGACCGCGAAGGGCAGATCAGCGTGGTCCAGGATTTCATCTCCAAGAAGATGGATGGGATCGTCCTGGCGCCGCTTGATTCCCAGGCCCTTGTACCTTACGTGCAGGAGGCGAAGCAGGCCGGAATCCCCGTCGTCATTTTCGACAGCGGGCTCAATGACCAGGAAACGCCGATCAGCTATGTGGCGACCGACAACAAAAACGGCGGTGCGGTGGCGGCCCGGCATCTGGCCAAACTGCTGGAGAACAAGGGGAATGTGATTCTGACCCGCTACAACCAGGGAAGTGAAAGCACGGGTCTTCGCGAAGAAGGTTTTCTCGAGACCCTGGAGAAGGAATTTCCCGACATCAAGGTGCTGTCGTCGAATGTGTATATCGGGACTACGCCGGAAAAATCACTCGATCAATGTCAGAGTTTGCTGATCAAGTTTGGCAAGGAAGTACACGGCGTCTTCTGCGTGTGCGAGCCCAATACCACCGGCATGTTGCGCGCCCTGGAGCAGGAGAATCTCGTCGGCAAGGTGAAGTTCATCGGCTTCGATCCCGCGCCTCAGTTGCTCGAAGCCATGCGCGCCAAGAAGCTGCACGGGATTGTGATCCAGGACCCGGTGAAGATCGGTTACGAAGGGGTCAAAGCAGTGGTCAACCACATTCGCGGCAAAGAAACCTTCAAGCGAATCGTCACCGGCGAATACCTGGCGACTCCGGAGAACATGGATTCGCCAGAGATGAAAACACTGTTGAGTCCCCAGCAGCACGACTAACTGACACTGACTGGAATCTGCCTGGGCTTGGCGATGTGTTGCTTGCCGAGATGAATAGTTAACACGCCGTTGCGGGCCGCGGCCGAGACTTTCTCGGGATCGACGGCGACTGGCAGTGGGATCGACCGCGTGAACTTGCCGCTGCGGAGCTCGTTGAGATGCCGGCGGTCCCCCTCGCCCACCAGGACGGGCAGCCGTTCGCCGCGCAGCGTGAGCATGTTGCCGATCAGCGAGACCTCCACCCCGGCCCCGTCAATGCCCGGCACGTCGACTACGACGATCACGTTCTCTTCCGTTTCGATCACGTCCAGAAACGGTTCGAATCCGCCAATGGCCGATCGCAGACCGAAGCGGTCCAGGGCTTTCCCCCCGTTCGTCCAAGCCGATTCCAACAAGTGGTCAAGTTCCTGCCGCAGTTTTTCGAAAGACGCTCCGAAGGGGGGAGTGACTGCCATGATGGGATTCCTGATCGATAGATTTTGGCGCGTGAAGCGCGGTCATTGTCGCTACTTTATTTTACGCGTCGACTGCCTAATAGGGGAGTACAGGTCATGACGCGACTCGAAGTTTGCGTTTGTCCCGCGATTTGTCCCGTAGGGACACCCGACAATAGCCCACCGATTCATCGGTGGGTTGAGGGGCAAAGAAGCGGCCAAAGCCCCGAAGGGGCGAAAGACATTTGACGAGATTCGGTCGTTGATCCGTTATCGTTGTCGTGATTTGTTGGTGTGCCATCGTCTTCACGCCTCGTTCGGAATCTCTTTCGTCCCTATCGGGACTTGCCGTGTCGTCGCGTCTGGTGTCCCACCGTTGAAACGGTGGGCTATTTTCAGGCGTCCCTGACGGGACGTAGGCCACAGCTCGCAGTGTGATCGTGCTTGAAGCCCCCGAAAATCTGTTACGGCGACGGCCCCGCGTTCTGGCGAACGCGGCTACGGGATGATCACAGTCTTGAGCCAAACTCACCTCGCTTGAGATTTCCTGACCAGGAAATTCGGATTGTTCGTTATTTTCGTTCAAGTCTTCCTAGATTGCCGACGATAACAGGCATAGAAGGCGAAAGATCCCATAATTCATGGCCGTTTTTTGCCTACGCATCCTGCCAGGCTTGCCAAATTTCGCTTCCGGCAAGCTTCACTTCCGCTATCAGTCACGAATGCATCCGGGAGACGGATATGAAACACATGTTGTTGGCCTGTTCTGCACTGTTCCTGGTGCCCTTGTTCTCCGGCTGTTGTAGCTGTGGCACTTACACGGATCCGTGTGCCAGTTATTCCGGCGGGACCAACTACAGTGCCTGCCTTCCCGCCGCGACGAGCAATCCCATTCAGCATGGGTCGAGCGGCGGTTGCAGCAATTGCCAGGCAGACAATACGTTCTCGCTCCCTCCGCTCGATTCGGGAGTGCCAGCGTACTCGGCCACACCGGCCTACGGTCAGCCGATTTATGGTCAGCCCACCTACGGTCCAGAAATTGTCGGACCGCAACAGTACGTCCCCGAGGATGGCCAGTGGACGCCTCAAGTCACACCCGCCGCTCCAGGATCGCCGACCCCGGTGGCTCCGGCTTCGCCGTATTCCGTTAATGGTAACAATGTGTTGATGCCGCCGGCCCCGATTCCTGCGATTAACACCGGTTCCAATGTCATCCCCACGCCGAACCCCTACTCGGCGGTCTCGCAGCCAGGCGCAGCGGCCGGACCCATGGTTCCGCAGGTGCCACCTCCGCCCCCAGAACCTGTGACGCAGATGCGATTCCGCCAATACCGCTGATTCGACTGCCGAGCCGCGTCAGACTCACAAGTTCGAAGCCACCGCGATCCACTTTGGATTGCGGTGGCTTTGAGCATTTGGTGACTTGGTGACGGTCTGTGCCACCTCGTGCTTGCGTCGTGGCAAATTGGGGTTTATGCTGAGAGGAGCCAATTCACGGAGCTCCAGGCTTCGTATTTGTCTTCAGCCGCCGGGTGGTGCATGGGCCACGACTCGTCGACGGCAGCCTCGGGGAGATTCGCAGCATCGCGTCTCCGGGGAGTAGTGTTGATCCATTCCTCAGACGGAACGAGCGCTATGGCACGGCACCGGTTTGCTCTGGTGTTTTTGTCGGTTCTATGCCTGCTGACCTCACGGGTGTCGGCGACGGAACCGTATTTGCAATTTGTCGAAGCCCTGCGTGAACGGGAATACTTCGACACGGCCATGGAGTATCTGGAGTGGGCCGAGGCCCGTTCCGATCTCCCCGCCGACGTCAAGGCGGTGATTCCCTTCGAGAAGGCGGCGACGCTGATTCAACTGGCCAAGGTGCAGCGGAATCCCGAAGCGGCCAATGCCACGTTGAGTCGTGCCCAGGCGTTCCTCGAACAATTCCTGAAGGCCAATCCTGACCATCCCAAGGCGGCGAAGGCCAATTCCGACGCTGCGAACGTCCTCGTCGGCAAAGGCAAGGTGGCCCTGGTCCAGGCGCGTTCGCCCAGCAATGCCAACAAACGGGCCGAGTTTCTGAAGCAGGCGAAGGAACACTTTGAAGCCGCGCGGAAGCTCTTCGAGGACTCGGCCGTTAAGTACGACAAACTTTATAAAGCCTTCGGTTCGTTCGTCGACGCGACCAAGGATCCCGAAAAGGCTGAAGCGAAAGAAGCGACCGAGCGGATGAAGGTCCGCGCGGAACTGGACGTGGCGATCACCGAATATGAAATGGCTCAGTCTTTCGAAAAGGATGATCCAAAGTATCAGTCCACGTTGAAGGATGCTTCGAACAAGTTCGAACTCATTCATCAAAAGCACCGCAGCCAGGTCGCCGGGCTGTATGCCCGTATGTACCAGGGTAAGTGTTTCGAAGAACAGGGGGATCTGCAGAAAGCCCTGGGGTTGTACAACGAATTGCTCAGTCACAAGCCTGAGTCGAACGTGATGCGGAACCTGCAGGCGCAGGTGACGTATTTCAAGCTGATCTGCCTTAATACGGAGAAAAAGGGCGATCACGTTCTCGTTGACAAGCTGGCCCAGGAGTGGATCAAAGAGAACCCCACGATGATCCGGACCCGCTACGGAACGGGCATTCGTTTTGAACAGGCCCGGTCCTTGGAACAGCAAGCCAAAGCGCGTGAACTAAAAGAAGAAGAGAAGAGGAAGCTACTGGCCGAAGCCTTGGGTTTCGCACGTCTGGTCAACCGGACGGGGGGTGAGTTTCGCGATCCCTCCCAGGCCATGATCGTCCGCCTGATGGGAGCTCTGAATCGCGACGGAAAAGATCCCAAGGATTTTGAAGAGGCCTATGGGGTCGCTCGCGATCTGGTCAACAAGATCAAGGAATACAAGGACCAGATCCGCGGAGCCAAAGACCCGGAAGAAATCAAACGCTATCAGCGCTCGTTCGAAGTCCATCTGGAAGAAACATCCCGGATGCTGAATCTTGCGCTGTCGTTGCGCAAGGCCGATTCGAAGATCAAGGAAGTGAATACCTGCCGGTACTCGCTGTGCTACGTCTATTATGAACAGCGTCGGTCGTACGATTCGGCCGTGCTGGGTGAGTTTGTCGCCCGGCGTTATGCGAAGGACGAAGAGTCCGAATCGCTGCCGGCCGATTCTGCCTACTTGGCCATGGCAGCCTATGCCCAGGCTTATAACACCAAGGGAAACAACGACAAGCAAACTGACATTCAGAAGGTGATCGGCATTTCCGATTTCATCGTGGCGACCTGGCCGGGAACTCCGAAGGCGATCGAAGCCCTCGAAATGCTGGGCCGCATGTATCTACAGGTCAAGGACTATGCCAAGGCCGCCGAGACGTTTGAAAAGGTGCCGGCCGATTCGGCGTCTTATCTGAAGGTGCAGTTGATGCTGGGGCAGACACTGTGGGAGGCCGCCATCGAGGGCTACAACAAGCCGGAAGCGGAACGTCCCCCGGCTGCCAAGTTGGCCGAGTATCAGACCAAGGCGCAGGAAGTGTTGAAGAAGGTCATTGCCACGCTGGAACCCAAGCTGGCCGAAAACGAAGTGCTGCCCGATGACCTGGCGACCGCCAAGTTGACGCTCGCCCAGATCGCCAATCAGACCACGCAATACGCCGAAGCCTTGAAGCTGCTGGTCACCGACAAGCGGTCGGTCGTCACGGCGATTGCTGTTACGGCAACTGAAACTCGCCCCGCCAGCGGTGTGAAGAGTGGCAAATTCGCCCAGGAAGTCTACAAGCAGATCCTGCGAACTTATATCGGTCTGCAGAACCTGGAAAAAGCCCGCGAGGCGATGAACGAGTTGGAAAAGATCGCCACCGGTCAGGGACAGGACATTCTGCCGATCTATATCGCCCTGGGCCGGCAGTTCAAGGAAGAACTCGACCGCTTGGCCAAGTCGAACCCCGATCAGCACAAGGCAGTTTTGAAGTCCTTCGAGAGTTTCCTGGCGAACATGCTGGCGCGCAAGGAAGGCCAGAACTACAGTTCGCTGGCCTGGATTGGGGCCATGTATGTGTCGCTGGGTGAAGGGACCACTGACAAAGCGCTCGCGGCGACCTACTTCGCCGCAGGGAGCAAGGCCTACAACGAATTGATCGACAAGGCGTCATCTGACCCCAACTTCTCCACCGATCAGCAGTTGCTGGCGGCAAAGGCGCAACTGGTGGCCTGCAAGCGGAAAGCGGGCGAGTTCGACGCGGCGGTGGAAATGATTTCCGAGTTGTTGAAGCTGCGGAAGAACGCTATCGATACGCAGACTGAAGCCTGCTACGTCTATCAGGATTGGGCCGCCGCGGGGCAGCAGGATTCGCCCACCAAGTGGGCCGTGGCCATGTTGGGTGATGTCGCCCTGACGAAGCAGAAGTCCAAGCCCATCGGCATGTGGGGCTGGGCCGAACTGTCCAAGCGACTGATGCAGTCGAAGGAAGCCAGCAAGTATACCGAGCAGTTCCTGGAGACCCGCTACAACATTGCCTTGTGCCGGTTCAAGGCTGCCGAGGGTCTGGATGAAAAGAAGAAAGCGGGCGAGCAGGGTCGGGCGGTCACCGAGATTCAACGCACTGCGATGCAGATGAATCTCAATGATGCCCAATATGCCAAGTTCAATTCGTTGCACCGGGAGATTCAAACGGCGATGAAGATGCCGCCGACTGACATTGTTCGCAATCCCACCATCGAACAGGTCGCCGACACCAAGGCATCGGAGGCGGATGAAATCAAGAAGGAACGAGAACGAAAGAATAAGATCAAAGAAAAAATCAAGACTGCGGCGAATGACAAGAAGGGTGCCGTGAAAGCGGAGCAGTCGGAATCGTCAACCATGTTCTTAATGGGAGGCGTGCTGGTCCTGTTCCTGGCAGGCGGTGGCGTCTGGTTCTTCATGAAGAGCAGCAAGCCGAAACGTCCGTCACTGGCGGCGATGGCTGCGGGAGATATCCCCATCATGGCGCCGGCATCTGCTCCCGCTCCCGCCAAGAAGGCCGCACCGAAGACCAGCTCTGGTGCGACGAAAAGTTCCGCCACGACGGCCACCGCCAGTCCGAAAACCAAGCCGCCGGCGCCCCCCCCGTCCAAGCCGAAGCCCTGATGACGAGTGTTTCAGAGCGAGTTTTTGATAGGTCAAGTTTCCAGTTGTCGATTCGTCGCCGTGACCTGCACGCGACAGTGCTGCATCTCTCTGGAGGAATTGGTTCCATGTCTCGTACCGGTCGTCTGTCACTGGTGGCTTTGATGTTGGTCTGTTCGGCGTCCGTGGCAACGGCCGCCGATGTCCTCGAACAACGTGGCGCCACGGTGAAGTTGAGTGGCAAAGTCACGGGGGTCACCAAGGACAAAGTCAGTTTTGAAACGGGGAAAGGGGAAAAGAAGGAGATTCCCGCGAACGAAGTGACGGAAATCCTGTGGGATGGTGAACCCGCCGCGTTGAAGTCGGCACGGAACCACGAAGCGGGTGGTCGTCTGCAGCAGGCCCTGGATGGTTTTTCCAAGGCCGCCACCGATTACAAGGGTGATACGGCGGGTGTCAAGTTGGATATCGACTTTTTCTCGGTTCGTGCGCAGGCCCGGATGGCACTGACCGATCCCGCCAAGATTCCCGAAGCCTTGAAGAAGCTGGCCGACTTTCAAAGCAAGAACGGCGACAGCCGCCACTTCTACAACGCCGCCGGTTTGCTGGTGGAGTTGAACCTGGTGAAGGGTGATCCGGCCGCCGCCAAGTCCGCTGCGGAAGTCTTGGAAAAAGCGGCGGGGAACGATCAGAAGATGGCCGCGAAGGTGGCCCTGGCTCGCGTGGCCCTGGCCGAAAACAAGATCCCCGAGGCTCAAGCGGCATTCGAAGCAGTGACCGGGATGACGGCGATGGGTCCGTCGGAAGAATCGCGGAAACTCGAAGCCAAACTGGGTCTGGCACGGTGTCTGCAACTGCAAAGCAAGTTCGACGAGGCCATCAAGCTGCTGGACGATGTCGTCACCAATGCGGCTCCGGAAGACGCCAAGGTGCAGGCCGAAGCGTATGTCCGGCAGGGTGATTGCTACCAGGCGGGTGCCAAGACCAAGGATGCCCTGATTGCCTACTTGCACGTGGACGTGCTGTTTTCGACGGAAAAGGCTTTCCATCCCGAAGCGTTGTACCACCTGTCACGATTGTGGACGCTGGTGCAGCAACCCGACCGGGCGAACGAAGCGGCAGATAAACTGACCTCGGAATACCCGAAAAGTCCTTGGGCCCAGAAGTTGAAGACACCCGCGGCGGCGGGGGCCGGTTAAAGCATTCACCAGGCCACGCCCCCACGAATGATTCATCTCCCCTCGCCCCAGTAATCTGGGGAGAGCGGCAGTGAGGGGAACGATCCACCAATACTACAGAGTGCAGTTTTACAAGAAAAAAGCCCCTTTTGCGATGACAATCGAATGTTACTCGCAGGCCCCTCACCCCCAACCCCTCTCCCCGGCGTACCGGGGCGAGGGGAGATAGAAATCCGCGTTGTTGCTTCTGGCGAATACGTTGAAGTTGAAGCGTAATGCAGCGACGGGGTTCCCAGCAGCAGTCAAGACAGGTGATCTTAATCGCGGACGTCTGGAATCCGTGCGTGCGTCTGTTTAGAATCGTCGATTCACTCTCGGTTGTCCTGATTGGTCAGGAAAAGTCGTACTGAGAAATGTGTTGATGTTCAAATAGAGCGGAAGTAGAACGACGAATACTCGGTATCAGCGACTACAAGCACCCACCGATTCAGTCCTGCATCAGGTTGAATCAGAGATCTCATAGGCTTAGTGACACACTGGAGTTTAACAGGACGATGTCTCAGTTCATGCGGCGAAAAACGAGTCTGCAATCGTGGTACTGGA
>CAMAVF010000188.1 GCA_945861445.1 Planctomicrobium piriforme
CCGAATCTTGGGAAAATCGAATGACAATCCCGTGACAGACTGTAAACTCATAGCTGGCCTCCGTGCGTGCGTTGAAGTTTGTTGTGGTTAACAACTTATACGCCACACGAGGCCATTTTTGTTGAACAATGGTGAATAATCCGGGCTAACAAAACCGGTTGTGGGAATTTCAGAACCGCGACATTTCCCGCGGTTCTGAAATGACGCAGAGATTTTGTTAGAGCTTTATAGTTCATTCGCGGACCCTGCCAGATGCTCGTGACCCCCGACATCGATCGCCGAAATCGCCGAAACTCACTGTGGGTCGCGGCATTCTCGGGCGTCGCCGTGGGGACCGTCGGACTGGGTCTGCCCATCAGCAATCCCCTCATCCATGTCGCCTGGTGTTTGGTCAGCGGTGCATGCTTCGGCTACGGTGCCTACTGGCTGTCGCGGCGCAAATGCCGTCGGCGTCTGCAACTGCTGAATCGTCCCTTTCCATCGGATTGGGAACAGATCCTCAATTCCCGAGTCGCCTTTTATGGTGCTCTCAGTGAGTCGGACAAGGACCGCTTTCGTAAGCTGGTGCAAATCTTTCTGGGTGAAGTACGCGTCACGGGGATTCGCACCGAGATCGACGATACGATTCGACTTCTGGTGGCAGCGAGTGCCGTCATCCCGATTTTCGGATTTCACGACTGGGACTATTCTCGCCTGAGCGAGGTCTTGGTTTACCCTGATAACTTTAATGACCAATATCAGACAGACGGAGATGACCGGCAGATCCTCGGCCTGACCGGGCGCGCCAGTCTGAGTGGCGTCATGATCCTTTCCAAGCCGGCGCTGCTGGCCGGCTATAACGTGGCCTTCTCGAAAGAGAACGTGGGCATACACGAATTCGCTCATCTCGTGGAACAGGAAGCGGAAAGCCACGGGTTACCCGCTGAGGTGCCGCACGCGACCGTGCGCGAATGGATCGCATTTGTGGCACGCGAGCTCGCCCATCCGCATCCCAATCGCGCTCACATCAGTCAGTACGGTTACACCAATGAGCACGAATTCTTTGCCGTATTGACCGAGTATTTTTTCAAGTCGCCCGACACATTAAAGCGGCAAGACCCGGTGCTCTATAACATGCTCCGCGACATTTTCCACCAGGACCCCGCCGCACTCTTTGGGCATTCTCGATGACCGCATGCCCTCACGTGGGAGAGACTTCCAGCCAATGGAGGGCGAGGCTCCTGCCGACAGGCTGGAAGCCTGTCCCACGTCACTTCGGAGATTCTTTCGCTGCCTCGGAAACGTCCGCTGAATTCGGGTCTTCCTGCACGATGACCATCAGTCGAATCAAGTCCGTCGCCGCGACCTCGTCCTGCTGCAACTGGGCGTCCGACATGGGAAGCCGCACTTCCACCTCTTCATAAGCCGCGGGCCACTGCTTGGGAGGTGTCGAGACCCGGTCTTCATGATTGGCATTCGTGAACGGTCGTGGGTCGCGATTCACGCGCGTTTCGTGCAGTAGATTCAACCGTTCCAAGACCTTCGGAGTGACATAGTTTTTCTCATCGTCCTGAGAAAGATGCCCCAGGACCAGGTGCGAATCCTTCCGGTTCCCGTATTGCAGAATGCGACCGGGCTTGCCGAGCCAATCCTTGCGAATATCGACCAGCATCCCAATCTGACCGGGGGACCAGCGGATATTCATGAAATCGAAATCGCCCGAATCAACCGCCATTCCCAGCACGCCAATCGGTGCCTGATTCTTGTCCGCCCCCAGATCCCAAACGGGGACCGAGAACGCCAGCCGTGGCTTATGGCCGAGGTTGCTGTTGTAAATGATGGACCGCCGATGGCTGCGCAGCGGCTGGGGCTTCTCCAGGGCGACTTCCTCGGGCGTCAGATCCCGTTCGCCACCATTGAAGTGGGTCCGATACCCAAAATACTGGCCGATGATGTCGCGGCGCGTTGCGGACTTGGAGGCGTTTGCACTCATGTACCCATCGCGGTCGTACAGGAACCAGGCATACGAGCGGATCGTCGAGTCACAGCGCCGCTTTTCGGACTCGAGCCAGTCATTCAATTTCTGTTGAGCCTGCTGAGCGTAAACCAGTCGGCTGTCCTGCAGCCGCGCGGCGGGCTTCAACGTCTGGCTCTTCCCCAGCTCTTTCATCAATTGAATCAAGGCCGGATTGGAGGCAGAATTCTCCAGGACTTGCCAACGCTTGTTGATCTCTTCCCCAATTCCGCGGGCAGCAAAATCGGCGGCGAGTTGCGAGCTGTTCTCATGCAGTATCCGCACTCGTTCGGCATGTTGTTCGTACTCTTCGGCTTCGGAGGCCAAATGGCGGCTGCTTTCGAAGAAAAACAGAATCAGGGCGATGGCGATGACGGCGGACGCGGTCACGAGCGTGCGGGTCAGGGTCCGGTGATGGCGGCACCAGCGGGCGATCAGCTCCCAGTTGCGATCGGCATACGCCGTGACGGCAAAGTCGGCGAGGTAGTTCTCCAGGTCGACCGCCATCTCGTCCGCATGCGCATAGCGGTCCGCGACGGACGGACTCAGAGCCTTCATGCAAATCGCCTCCAATTGCCGAGGCACCCCGCGTTTGACGTGTTTGGGAGGGACAATCCGTCCCGACATGGCAAATGCCAGGACTTCGTGGATTTCGTGCCCTTGATTGGGCGTGTTACCCGTCAGCAGTTGATAGAGGATGCCTCCCAGCAGGAACACATCGGTCCCGACCGCCGTCAGCGCGTCGTTGGAAGGAGGCAGGCTGGTCAGGCAGGCGGCCGCCTGCTCCGGACTCATGTAGTGCGGAGTGCCCGACTTGCTGTTTGAGGATTGCGAGAAACTCTGCGTGCTGTAGGGAATCGACAATTCGCCGCTGGCCCGGAGCTGGGGAATTCGTTGAATCGTCTGAGCCTGCCCCCAGTCAATGACGACCGTTTCACCAAACTTGCCCAACATCACGTTGGCCGGTTTCAGGTCGCGGTGTACCACGCCTCGATTGTGAGCATAGGCCACGGTCCGGCAGACGGAGATCACCTGCAGCAACAATCGCTGAAACTCTGGGCTGTGCATTTCGGCATGGTTCAGAGTGATGGGCTGGGAGTGAAAATGGGTGATGCTGTCCTTCAGACTTTCGCCTTCGATCTGCCGCATGGCAAAAAAGGGGCCGTCCTTTTCGGATTCTCCCCAGCCATACACGGGCGTCACGCCGGGATGTTGCAACTGGGCCGTGATCAGCGCTTCCGTCCGTGAAATGGACCGCGCCAGTTGCTCGGAGCCTTCGGCATTGCGCATGAATTTCAGGACGACGTCGCGCTGAAAGTCCACGTCGGTGGCGACGTTCAAAACTCCCTGGCCACCCACTTCGAACGCCCGGATGTTGCGATACTGAGATTGCGTCACGAACAGTCCCGTGCCACGTTCGGCCTCGGTCCTGGCCATGCTGATTTGCGAAGTCGGGTCCTGCGGCATGGTCGATGACATGTCTTCGACCGTACGTCCGCCAGGGGGAGTCTGCACGGCCACCGCGGAAGACTGCAGGGCCGCCGCTTCATCCTCCAATTGGACGGCCCGTTTCAGGGCCGAAGCGAGTTGCGGATAACCCTGTTCGGCGCAGAACACCTCAGCAGGGAGGTTCTGGCCCTGACCGCGGGCCTGCTTCCAACGATTGAGCAACACTTCCAGACGTTCCTCGTCGGTCATGCCTTCCACTCCGCCAATCACTCTCGCAGGGCAGTTCAAGATCCATTTTCGCCGCCGTCACGGGACAGCTCACGTCGCTTGTCGTATCCAACTGGGCAGCATTCCCCCCTCGCTGAGAGCGTGCCGGCGACGTTGACGACCCAAGTCCAGAGTATAACTTGCAACGCTCCAACCGTCTTCCTCGAAGACCAGTCACGCGAATTCAAGTTACTTCTTCTTATAAACTCTAACAAAACCTCTGCGTCAGTTCAGAACCGCGTGAAATATCGCGGTCCTGAACTTCCCACAACCGGTTTTGTTAGGACCTCTTACTCCCCAATGTCTCGCGTACGCGTTCCAGCAGCGCCTTGGTCAGTTTGACTCCCTGGTACTCGTCCAGCTTGCCCCCTTCGTATTCGACGCCCACGTACCCGTGGTAACCGGCATCGAGAACGATCTTCATCATCTTCTCATAGTCAGTATGCGTTTCGTTGCCTTGGTCATCAAAGTCGTGCGACTTCGCACTGACCGCCTTGGCGAAGGGCATCAACTCGGTCACCCCTTTATAGCGATCGTAGAACTCGCCATCCTTGATCCGGAAATTCCCAAAGTCGGGCAGCGTTCCGCACCGTGGGTGATTGGCCTTCTTGATGGTCGCCGCCAGCCACTCGCCGTTGGATGACAAGCCGCCGTGGTTCTCGACGATGACGTTGATCTTGTGCTGGTCGCCGAATTCGGACAGCTTGCGCAACCCGTCCGCGGCACGTTCAATCTGTTCGTTATAGTTCCCGCTGCTGGCCGCATTGACGCGGATGGATTGGCAGCCCAGGACCACCGCCACTTCGACCCACTTGTAGTGATTTTCGACCGCTTTCGTGCGTTTGGCGGTGTCGGCATCACCCAGGGCGCCCTCGCCGTCAATCATGATCAGCAAGCTCTGCACCCCGGCGTCTGCTGCCCGTTTCTTCATCTCCGCCAAATAGGACTGGTCCTGGGCTTTGTCCTTAAAGAACTGATTGACGTATTCGACCGCGTCGATGCCGAACTCGGTCTTGGCCGTCTTGGCAAAGTCCAGGTTGTCGAGTTTCTTCGCGAAGATGGTCCGATGCAGCGACCACTGAGCGAGCGAAATCTTGAACAGCGGCTTGTCGTCCGCCCACGCGGATTGACCGAGCATGCCGGCCAGTCCGATGCTGGCTGCGACTTGGGCCGAATGCTGAAGAAACTCACGACGAGACGCGATGTGGAACATGCGAGGCCCCTGTTGAAGTGTCAGGCGAAAATGGTTGATCGAAATCACAATTCATCACGCCGATTATAGGTCCGGCAGATTTCGAACCGCAATGCGCGAGAATGATCTCGTGAGCGCTATGAGAATTGAATGAGAATTCCTATTCGTGTAATTCGTGTGATTCGTGGTTTCTCAGGAAAAGAATTTTGAACCACGAATCACACGAATTACACGAATGAGGATTTTGGCAATGTTGCCATGCGAGGTTCGTTTCAATTTATTTCAAGGGTTGCAGCACGTTCGACGCTTGCAGTTCGGTGGCAATCCTATTGGCGATGCGCTCGTGCCCGGCGGCATTGGGATGGGCGTCGTGCGGGCTGACTGCAAATTCGATCCAGCGGCCGTCGAAATCATCCAGCATCTGAAAGCTGTGGTAGCCCATCGACTTCGCACGTGATACCACCTGGTCCATCACCTCACGCCCCGAATCCGCTTCGCTGGTGAAGATCGGCAGTACGGCCAATCCACAGGGAATGTTCCGCCGACGGCACCACTCCGCGATGTTTTTTAACGATGCCGCGACTGCCTGCCAACTGGGTGAGTCGGATTGATGCTGTTGTCGTACTTGCTCCCAATACGCGGTCATCGATCCGCGTCGCCAGCGGAACAGGCGGTAGCACAAGTAGGAACGCAAACGGGTCTGCAGCCACAATTCCCAACGGCTGGGCTGAGCGGTCAGTTGGTCCCGTCCTTCGGCATCATTCAGGACATAGGCCACCAGGACGACATCCGGCGCCAAGTCGCCCCCCTGACGCAGCAGGAATTGCTCTTCGTCCTGCGTGTTCCAGCCACAACGGCCGCCAGCCAAGACGTGCGCGTCGGGCCGCGATTTCCGCAGACCCTCCTCCAACCGCGAACAAAACCGCTCCTGGCGACTGACGCCCGCTCCTTCGACATACGAATCGCCCAGTACCAAGATCCGTGGCCCGGCGGTATTGGGTCCCCAGTCTCGGTCATTCAGGCCGAGTGAATTGTGGTGCGCGTAACGATCGGGCCAGACGAACAGCGAGCCGGGATAACTGGTCGACGAGTTGCTCTGAGGGGGCAGTGCCCGGGCCACCGCTTCCAGGGCCAGCAATAACCTCACCACCGCCAAACAGAATTCCAATGCAGACAGGGCGTAGTCGCCCCAGTGGCGTGTCGCTGTTTCCTGGCCCGTGGTCCGAATCAATTGCCAGGCTTGGAAGCGGCGGACGAAGAACGAAGCGACCAGCCAGACGGCCATCATTCCATACAAGACCCGGACCGCAGTGATCCGCACGTCCAGCGCATTCACCCACAACATCCCCGCGATCAGTGGAATCGTCAGGAGATTGACCATCACCACCCACAGACGTTGCTGTCGCCAAAGCTGGCGAGCGTCAGCCGGAGCTTCTGGAGATTGGCCGGGGGACATCAATGGTGGTCCTTCAAACGATAGCCAATGCAGGTTGGGACATTCCGGTCCATGAATTTCCTCCCATAAGTCCCATCAATCCCATGTGTCCCATAAGTCCCAGGAATTTCAAAAACATCCAATGGAATTCATTCACAATTCTTCCAGTTTGCCACCGGTCACCTGCTGCGTTGAATACTGCGCAATATCCAACCGTTCTAACGCCGAAATGGGCAACGTGGTGGCCCCGTCATGGACGACCATCACTTTGACATGGCAGCCGGCCTCTTGAGCCGCCTGCACCAGCTGCCGGCGTCGATCGTCCCAATCGAGGAACACGCACACGACGGTCGAAATCTGCCCCAATTCGTTGATCAGGGCCGGGCCCAGCGTGTCGAACGGGTTCGTCCGGCAACAGCCCACACAGGCCAGGATCTCCAGCACATTCTCTAAATGAGCGGTATGCCGGCCGGCTCGAAAGATGTGCAGTTCCGGACCAGCAGCGAACAGATCGACGATGTATTCCCCGCGAGCGAGCGCGTCGGCCACGCTGGCCGCCATGCTCACCGCCGCTTCGAACCCGGGATACCCCGACCGCGGCGCCAGCCGGCGAGTCGCCACGTAGGTATCCAGCACCAGGGCGATGCGGCAGTAGTATTCTTCCTGATACTCTTTGACGACTGGCCGAGCCAATCGTCCCCAGGATCGGAAATCAATCCGCCGCAATGAATCACCCGGCTGATAGTCGCGATTCCCGATATATTCGGGGGACTCGCCGATGTTCGACGTCAACGAGATCCCGCCCGGTTGATAGCGGTTACCCACATCGAGACGAATCGTCGTGATGGGATGAAATCGGGGCAGCACCAGGACCTGACGACTGCGCTGAGTACAGATTTGATTGCGGTTCAAATTGAAGGGAAACGTCGTAAAGACACGGACCGGTGGCAGTTGATAGGGACCTCGACACAGGGGCGTCAATGCAACTGGAATGACGGCAGATTCACCGACCCCCAGCGACGCAACCATCAGCGGAGTCTTGTGGACTTCCCAGTTTCGTGGCGGCAGAAAACAGCCCGCCGACAGGTCGTATAGCGGCAGGTTGCCGACGTTGCGGATGGTGAACTGACCGGTAATCGTGCTGCCGGCGGTGGCCTTCTCCGGAAAGCCGCCGCTGATGTCCAACTTGCCCCAGCGAAAGATCGAGCCCACTGTCGAAGTCACCAGAATCAGTGCCAGCAGGGCGACAAATATCTGATACATGGGGACGTCAACGGAGACCGCCCCAATCAGAAAGGCGAGCGAAAACCCGGCGATCAGGACCTTTCCCCCGGTGGTGAACGGATACAGCCAGAGGCCAAAGAGGAGGGCTGTGAAGAGGGGCGACTGTTGCGGTGCCAGAAATCGAAACCGCTCACCACCGGAAAAGAACTGTTCGTCAAACTGCAATCGGCCGTAATTGCGGCCAGTAAAGAGGGCCCCGAAATACGCTTTGACAGTTCGCAGAAATCGCATCACGGGTCCGCTGTACCGAGACATCCAAAACACGCAGTGTGGGAACGTCTACGATATCACAGTCGACACGCGAAAACAGCCCGGAAATTACAAGCTCGAAGCGCCAGCGAGTGCATCTCCTCATTCAACTGCGAGCCATGTACTCGCTGGCGTAACTTGAAATTGCGAAGAAGAATTCATTGGGGAACACTGATCTGCGCTAATCTACACTGATCCAGACTAGGACCAATCGCGGAGCCTCACTTGTATTTGTCTTAATTAGCGTCGATTAGCGTAGATTAGTGTTCCCCCAATGTACTCTGAAACCCTACGGCTTCGGCCGTCGGGTGGGAGCCTGGCGCGTAAGCGGTTCGTCGTCATCCGGCACCTGGGCGGTACGCTGGATTTGCGGTTTGGTGGTCAGCGTTTTGCTCCCCCCAGGTTGCAGCGACGTGGTCCGGCGACCACCCGGTGGCGTCGCCAATTGCTGGCCGGCTGGAGCGACGGCATTTTCAGGCGTGATCAGCCGCTTGTAGCGTGTCAGGTCGGGCTTCAGGGGATTGGTCCGCGTAAAGAACTCTCCCCAGGTTCGAGCATTGATCGTCATGCTCTTCTGATCGAACACGTAGACGTCTTCTTTGTTATCCGAGTTGTCGTACAACTTGACGGCTTGTGGCAGGCAGTTGCTGCGGTTCAGAATCACTTCGGCCTTTTTGTAATTGGCCAGATCGAGTTGATGTAGCGGATAGACTTTCATCCAGATCGTATTCGCATCAGTCTTTTCGGTGTTCAATTCGAATGAATAGCGTTGCTTGGCTTCGACCGCCTTCATACCGAACAAGAACGGCAGCGGAGAATTCCGGATATTTTGACCACGATCTTCTTCGGGGATCACGACGGATTCATACTCTTTTGCCTGCTCATCAATCTTGATGATTTTGATCCCATCGCAGACCCAACGCTCGGTGGGGCCAGGCTTTTGAATGTATCGATGGCCTTTCATCCCCGCACCTTTCGTGACACCCACCTGAAGGAAGGATCCCTGGTCCGGAAACTGGAAGCAGTACCTGCCCTGCGAGACTGACTCGACGCTGAACACCTTGTCGTAGGTGGTCCGCACAAAGGTCCCTTCCAGACGCTTGATCTTCGCCGACTTCTCTTCCCACTCCACCAGAATGTCTTCCATTTCGGGGCTGAGTTTGGGAATGCGCATCGGGGCGGCCGGGGGGAGCGGTTTACGCGGGTCGACCTGCGCCGGGCGTCGATTAAGCGGTGGTGTGCCGGGCACGCCCGCCGTTCTGGGTGGCGCATTGGGCACGGTCGTCGCCGGCTGCGGTGTGGCCGTTTTCACGCCTCGACTGCCCGAGGCCGACTTCTGGGGTGCGCCGGAAGTCGTTTGGGCGTGCAGGTCGGTGACACACATTCCGAGAGCACAGGACGTGAGTGAGGCCAGCCACAGGGATTTGTTGAGTAGGGGCATCTGCGCCAGAATCCTTTCCGTACGACAGATGAAGTGAGTGATGGGAAAATCATGCACGATGACGCCGATCTCTGCCGACGCTTGACGTGTTGTAACTGCTGAATCTGCAGCCATTTGTGACTCAATTGTCTGAGTGTGGGCCGGGATTCTAGCAAGTCCCTCAAAACACGGCTATAGCGTTTTTCTGCGGCAAATGCTGGTTGGTTCACGGGTTATGTAAGAATGACAGTGACGTTGTCATTTTTTCAATGTTCCAAACGTCGTCTCAGCAGTCCCTGCTAGTTTCTTCCGGCCAACTCGGGTTCCAACTTGAGGAAATCCTGGGTGGCCGATCCATTTTTAGTAGCTTGCCTGACCGTCGGGACCGGTCTGTTGTACATTCTTCGCCGACTTTTCGGGAATTCCGTTAAGTCGCGCGTTCTGTCGCGCCCGAGTTTTCTCATTTTGATGGTTTTGGAACCACGCGGTTCCCGCCACCGATCTCCTGTACATCGAATCACGCAGAGTTTGCAATTCCCGTTCCGGCAAACTGTGCAAAGCATGATTGTTTGCTACGATGTGCCGACACGCGTCCCAAATTGACAACTGAGATTTGTGAACTGACGATTTTCAAACCGAGGAGAATGTTCGATGCCGGTCATCACTGCGGAGAAACTGCAGGCGTTCGCGGAGGCCTTGTTTGTGGCGGGTGGATCCGCTGCGGCCGATGCCGCGATTGTTTCGGCCAGCCTAGTCGACTCGAACCTGCGCGGCCATGATTCGCATGGTGTCATGCGGATTCCGTTTTACATCGCCAAGGTTCAAGACGGCAGCTTGAACGCTCAGGGCCGGCTGCAGGTGGTTCACGAAACGCCCGCCGTCCTGGTCTGTGACGGAGAATGGGGCTTCGGCCAGGTCCTGTCGCAAGAACTGATGCGCCGTCTTATGGCGAAAGCGGGCGTGATCGGTTTGGCCTGTGGAACTCTGCGTCGCTCGGCCCACATCGGTCGGCTGGGCGAATATGCAGAGATGGCCACCGCGGCGGGCATGGCCGCCATCATCACGGCGAATACGCATGGAGCTGCCCCCCGAGTCGCCCCCGTCGGTGGCAAGCGGCCGCGACTGGGAACGAATCCGTTGTGCATGGGCATGCCGGGCGGAAAAGATGGACCGTTTGTTCTCGATTTTGGCACCAGCGCGACGGCTGAAGGCAAAGTGCGAGTCAAAAAGATCGCCGGACAACCAGTACCTCTGGGCTGGATCCTGGATCCCGAAGGGAATCCCACAACCGACCCCAATCAGCTTTACGGGGATCCCCCAGGCACCATCCTGCCGATGGGTGGTGACCAGGCTTATAAGGGCTTTGGACTGTCTTACATGGTCGAATTGCTGTCGGGTGGACTTTCCGGCGGACCGTGTGCCCACCCGAATCCGCCGCCCCCGATGGGCAATTGTGCGACGTTCCTCGTCCTTGACCCCAAGCATTTTGCAGGGATCGAGCACATGCTGAAAGAAGCCGCGCAGTTGGAAGCTCATGTTCGCAGCGTGCCGCTGATCGATGGTGTCAAGCAAGTCTACCTGCCAGGCGACCCGGAACGGACGACCTTGCAGTCCCGCCAGGCGGGCGGTATTCCGCTGGATGACGGGAACTGGAATGCACTGTTGAAATTGGCCACGGAACTGAAAGTGACGCCGCCTGCGGTTTAGCGGTTTAAGAGATAGCGATGCCCTGTAGGACGGGCACTCCTGCCCGTCGGCATTGATGGTTCGAACGCGGAGACGGGCAAGAGTGCCCGTCCTACCACATCAGATTTTCTATTGAACTTTAAAACGCCAGTTTTCAATTCTAAATCCACCCGGACACTGTGAGCGCGTTTCGTTCGCGGGAGCAAACAACGTCTAACTTTTCGGGATTTTCAACATGAGACAGCGACACGGATGGTGGCTGGCTGTGGGATTCGCTGCAGTCGTGTTCTCGCAGGCCGCGACACTTATCGCGGCCGACGCACCCGCACCGGCGCATGTCATGCCGAAGTTGGACCCCGTGGAGATGATCAAAGCGGGGGGGGCGATTGGCTATGTCATCATGGGGCTGAGCGTCGCCATGATCGCCTTGATCATCGAACACTTCCTCAGCATCCGCCGTGGTGCGTTGATGCCCCGGGGACTGGCTGAGGAAATCCATCGGTTGATCGGACTGGGGCAGTTCAAACAAGCTGAGCAACAGTGCAAGGAACAGCCGAGTTTTCTGGCCTATGTGCTGGGATCTGGATTGGCGGAAGCTCAGATGGGGTACGCTGCCGTCGAGAAAGCCCTGGAAGATGCCAGTACGCAACAAGCGGCGCGGTTGTTCCGCAAGATTGAATTTCTGTCAGTGATTGGCACCATTGCTCCGATGCTCGGGCTGCTTGGCACGGTCTGGGGCATGATCCTGGCCTTCATGGAATTCGAAGCCAAGGCCAACCCGCAAGTCTCTGAATTGGCACCCGGGATCTATCACGCGTTGGTGACCACACTACAGGGCCTGTCAGTCGCCATTCCCGCGATTGCCGCCTACTCCTTCTTCCGGAATCGTGTCGACGAACTGGTCGCCCAAACCGCCTTGATGGCCGAACACGTCTTTTCCGGCTACAAACGATCGATCGCACTGAAAGCCGCCGCCCGGGAAGCGGGCAAGCGCCCGGAACCCCATGCGTGAATGATCAGTTTGGGGTCCTTTAAGTCCCTTTGGTCCCTTACGTCCTTTGAGTTGGAAAGGACGTAAGGGACCAAAGGGACTTAAAGGACCTGTGGGCAAAGGCTTAACCCTCAATCGGATTCTGACCAAAAGCAGGCGTTTTCCAATTGAGTTGTCGGTCAACAACCGATAGAATTATCACATAAGCATTTGTTGTTAAGACGCTCCTGCGTAACGACAATTCGAAAGGGAACCCCATGAGTGCAGCGACCAATTCTCACGCCCACGAACATCAGCAAGGCAGCGCTGGCTTCGGCTGGGCGAACCAGCAGGGTCCGGGGATCTTGCGAGTCGGTTCGCGGCGTTGGTTTCTCCAGGTCGGTGCGGCAGGTCTGGCCGGAATGGGTGCCCTGCCCGGAATGGCTGCCGAATCGATCGCTGCGGCGACCGCCGAGAAGAAGTCGGTCATCCTGATCTGGCTCTCGGGTGGCCCGAGTCACATCGATATGTGGGACCCCAAACCCGACGCCCCCGCCGAAATCCGCGGCCCGTTCGACAGCATTGCCACCAAGATTCCAGGTGTCCGCCTAAGTGAGCACTTGCCGCTGCAAGCGTCGATTGCCGACAAGCTGTCCATCATCCGAGCGGTGGATTGTCAGTCCAGCAATCACACGCCAATCACCATGCAGGCGGGGAATCCGCTGGCACGCCGCACCGACGACATGAAGGACGGGGGCGGTTACCCCTCGATGGGCTCGGTCGCTGCGAAATTCCGCGGACCGAATGATCCCGACATGCCCGCTTTCGTGGGCCTGGCTCCCTCGTGGAAGGCCGACGTGTGGGAAGCCGGTCACATGGGCAGTGCCTTCGCACCCGTGAACGGCAGCGATCTCGCCGGGAAATTCAAATTGCCCGAAGGCATTCAGTTGGACCGCTTGCAGGATCGCGCCGGTTTGCGGCAACAATTCGATCGCCTGCGACGCGATTTGGATCTGGGGGTCACCCTGGAACGCAACGATCGCTTCACTCAGCAAGCCTACAACATGGTCGTCGCCGGCAAGGTGGAAAAAGCCTTCCGTCTGAACGAAGAACCCGATTCCGTTCGCGACTTGTATTCCCGCGACAGCGTGGGCGAGAAACTGTTGCTCGCCCGCCGCATGGTCGAATCGGGCGTCACGTTTGTCACCGTCAGCCATCGCTGGGGCTACTTTGACAACCACGGTGATACGGTTCCTCCCTGGGGTGGGATCGA
>CAMAVF010000189.1 GCA_945861445.1 Planctomicrobium piriforme
TTGCACCCATTTCACTGGTGCTGATGCTGGGGCCGCCAGCCGCAATGTCCTTGGTGCGGAAGCCTTGTTCCAACACCTTTTCGACCGCCGCTTCGACCGCCTTGGCTTCTGTTTCCAGCTTCAACGAATACCGCAACAGCATGGCCGATGCCAGAATTGTGGCCAACGGATTGGCCAGACCCTGGCCAGCGATATCGGGGGCCGAACCATGAATCGGCTCATACACACCGGGGCCACTGCTGCCCAATGAGGCCGACGGCAACAATCCGAGTGAACCGGGCAGCATCGAGCCTTCGTCCGTCAGGATGTCACCAAACAGATTGGCCGTGACGATCACGTCGAAGTCGCGCGGCCGGGCAATCAGATGCATGGCCATCGCATCGACCAGCACCACATCGTAATTCACATCCGGGAATTCGTCGGCCATGATCCGCGCCGCCGTCCGCCGCCACAGTCGCGAGACTTCCAGCACGTTCGCCTTATCGACCGAAGTCACCTTGTTCTTCCGGCCGCGCGCGGCCTGAGCTGCCAGGCGGACCACCCGTTCGATTTCGCCCGTATTGTAGATCATCACGTTCCAGGCTTCTTCGCCTGACGGATGTGACTTCTTGCCCGATTCGCCAAAATAGACGTCGCCGGTCAGTTCCCGGAAGAACAGGATATCGACCCCTTCGACAATATGACGCTTCAGCGGCGAGGCATCCAGCAACACTTGATGCGGCTTGATCGGGCGGAGATTGGCGAACAATCCCAGCTCTTTGCGGAGCCTCAACAGTCCCACTTCGGGGCGAGTCTTCGCGTTGGGATCATCCCACTTCGGACCACCCACGGCCGCCAGCAAAATCGCATCCGAACCGCGGCAGGCCGCCAGAGTTTCATCGGGCAGGGGATTCCCATGACTGTCGATGGCACAGCCACCCATCGGACACGATTGGAACTGGAAGCGGTGACCGAATTTCTCACCCACGCGTGCCAGAACTCGCTGCCCTTCAGTCATCACTTCGGGACCAATACCATCACCGGGCAATAAGACGATTTTCGCTTCCACGACCGTTCCGACCTTTCTGGGCGCTGCTGAGAAGCAGGCAACCTAAATCCAATGCACCGATACACCAATAGAGCGGCGATTTCACTTTCACTCTAACGGCAGTCGGCTGGATGTTCCAGCGGGCAGCGGTGTTCGGTTTTGCCAATGATATCGCGCACATCGAAATTGATCAGGTGAGCCGGGTGCCGTGAGGCCCCGGACAATTCCGTGAGTCGCGCTGGATCGCATTGTCCAGGGCCTTACCGCACCCGGCTCACCTGGTTAATTGGTGGGTTACGTCGGATTTCTATGCAACGACGACCGGCGCATTCGGTTCATGCGGCACAACCGTGAAACTGCCCGGCCCTTCGCCGATTTCGCGGTCAGAACGCTCAAAAACTCGGAGGGACCCGGTCGATACGAAGGATGGCTGGAGGAATGTTTTCGTTTCTTGAAAAACTCCTTTGCGCTGGAGAGTCACGTCACGGATGGACCTAACCCACCACATCGCAGGTTGAATCAGTTCCGGAACGGTCGTCAAACGCGATCCGTGCCCCGGCGATTCACGAGTCGAGCGGATAGTATCCATGTTGCGTGCATCGTTCTTTGCCGGCGGAATGTTTGTGATCATGCTGGGGCTCTCCACCATGTGCGTGGACAAGCTGGTCCTGCACTCGAAGGAAGACCCCAAACGAGACCCCAACTTCCGAGGTTTCTTCACCTCCGTCAACGAACACAAGCAACACGTTTTTGATCCGCCAGACTGGGCCGGGTTCAGCCTGCTGTCAGTCGGCGGGATCACGATTCTCTACTCTCTGGCTTTGCCTCGAGCCGGGCACCATTGAGCGAACGCAGCCGGTTTCGCTTTGGCAGCCGATACGTGTCAAGTGAATTCTCTGGGACTCAATCCCCGGCAGCACAATCACCAGACCGTTCGCATAGCGGTCGGGCGTTCGGAACCGCCCCAACCACGAACCGCAAAAGCGGCCCAGCCAGGCCACGAACAGCCCCAGTGTCGACAGGCCGCCGCGAACCCAACGGGGAGATCGTGGTACTCTCTGTGGCTCGCTTGATGTCATGGCTAATCTCTTTAATCCCTTCGGGATACATCCCAAATCAGCCGCCTCGCTCTGACAACCGACAACCGACAACCGACAACGACCTCCCTCCCCGCTGCCTTCCTTCCAATCGACTTCTGCGACACAATACCAGCGTGCCTCATTCGTACCGAATTTGATGTTACCGCAAGCGAGTTCCGCACATGGTGTCGGTCCTGATGATTCTGGTCGTCGCGGTGGGCTTGCTGGTCGTCATCGGCTGCGCCTATTGGGTCATGAGCGGTACGTCGCTGGAGGGCAGTTTTCGAAACAAGGCGCCGAATCTGAAGAATTGCCCGCAGTGCGGCGGCCCGTTGGACAGCCAGTTGGATCATTGCCCCAGGTGTTCATTGAGGATTTCGGTATGAAGTGGTGACGTTGAGCTGTTGAGATCATTCGCGTTAATCGAACTGCTGTGATTCCCCTATTGCGAACAGGAGCGCCTGCATGTTGACTCGTCCCGAATCGTGCGTTCAAGCTGGAACACGTCGTGCCTTTTTGCAAACCGTTGCTGCCGGGGCGGCCTTAACCGCCTGTGGGGTCGCTCCCCGGCCCGCTGCTGCGCTGGAGCCAGTTGTCCGGAACGGCCACAGTCACATGAAGCTCAGCCTGGCGGCCTACTCCTTCCGCGATCAGTTGGGAGGCGACAAGCCCAAGATCTCGATGCTGGAATTTATCGACAAGTGCGCCGGATACAATCTCGATGGCTGTGAGCTCACCAGTTACTGGTTCCCCAAGGAGATCACGCCCCAGTATCTGAACGACGTCAAGCAGCGTGCCTTCCGGCTGGGGCTGGATATCTCCGGTACGGCGATCCGCAACGATTTCTGTCTGGCTCCAGGCAAGGAACGGGATCAGTGGTTGGCGCATACGCGGCAATGGATCGATTATTCAGCGACCATCGGAGCCCCTGTGATTCGTGTCTTCGCAGGGGTGAAACCCAAGGATGATACCGAAGCCGTCGCGCTCGATCGGTGTGTCGAGGGGCTCAAGGAGAGCCTCAAGTATGCGGCCGAAAAAGGAGTGTATCTCGCGCTGGAAAATCACGGCGGGATTACGTCGACTGCCGATCAACTGCTGGCGATTGTCGAGCGGGTGGATTCGCCGTGGTTCGGGATCAATTTCGATAGTGGGAATTTTGCGTATGGCGGCGACCCCTACGAACAACTGGTCAAGATTGCTCCGTATGCCGTGAATGCCCAGATCAAATCCGAGATGAAGATCGACGGGAAGAATCAACCTGCCGATTTGAAGCGGATCATCAAGATTCTGAAAGACGCCCATTATCGCGGCTACGTGGTCCTCGAATACGAGGCGGCCGAGGACGCCGAAGTCGCGGTGCCGCGGGTGTTGAAAGAGTTGCGCGGATTGATTTCTGGGTGATCACGCAATGATTTCGTGGACGACCTCACCGTGGACGTCGGTCAGACGGAAGTCTCGGCCGGCGTAACGGTAGGTCAGCTTGAGATGATCCAGGCCGAGCAGGTGCAGCATCGTGGCGTGCAGGTCGTGTAGATGGACCTTGTTCTCCACGGCGAAGTAGCCGTAATCGTCGGTGCTGCCGTGACGGATGCCGGGTTTCACGCCGCCGCCAGCCATCCACATCGTGTAGCCCTGGGGATTGTGGTCTCGGCCATCGGTCCCCTGGGCCACCGGCGTGCGGCCGAATTCTCCGCCCCACAGAACCAGCGTGTCCTGCAGCAGGCCGCGCGTCTTAAGATCCTGCAATAACGCCGCGATCGGTTGATCGACTTCCATCGCATTGTTGCCGTGATCCTGTTTCAGGTTCCCGTGCTGGTCCCATTTGTAGCTGTGAGTACACTGCACGAACCGCACGCCACGTTCAATGAAGCGACGGGCCATCAAGCACTGCCGGCCAAAGTTTTTGGTCTTCGGGTTGTCGAGACCGTATTGCTGTTGGGTCGCCTCGGTTTCGTCCGAAATCTGCTGCAGTTCCGGCGCAGCCGTTTGCATGCGGAACGCCAGCTCGAAGGAATTGATGCGGCCTTCCAGCGCGAGGTCGGGACCTGTTTGCGTCATGCGCTCGGTGTTGATTTCACGGAGCAGATCGAGTTCCAGCCGCTGTAGATCTTTGGGTTGTCCTTCGGCGTTCTCGATATACGGGATCTTGGCCTGCTCTGACGGAATGCTGGCATTTCCCAACGGGGTGCCCTGATAGACCGCGGGCAGAAACGCAGAGCTGTAGGCATTCACTCCACCATGGGTCAGCGTCGGGCACATCGTGATGAAACCCGGCAGGTCCTGGTTTTCGGTCCCCAGTCCATACGTTAACCACGACCCCAGGCTGGGCCGGACGAACGTGTCGCTGCCGGTGTGCAACTCGAGTAGGGCACCCCCGTGTCGTGAGTTCGAACCGTACATGCCATTGATGATGCAGAGATCGTCCACGCACTTGGCGACGTGCGGAAACAGTTCGCTGACCCACGCCCCGGATTGGCCGTACTGTTGGAATTTCCACGGCGACTTAAGCAGATTCCCAGTGGGGGCCGAGAACACCCGCGGCTTGGGAAACGGCAGCGGCTTGCCATTATCACGTTCCAGGAGCGGCTTGTAATCGAAGGTATCGACCTGCGACGGACCGCCGTGCATGAACAGAAAAATGACTCGCTTGGCCTTCGCTGGAAAATGAGGCGCCTTGGGCGCAAGCGGGCTGGCGGCCGGCGTGTTGGCATTCAACAGACCGGCAAGTGCCATCTGTCCAAACCCGGCCGAGCTGATTTGCAGCATTTGCCGACGGGTGAACACCGGTGTGAAGGAATTGCATTGCATAACGTGGAACTCGCATTCAATGCTGAAATGTTTCCGAGGGTGGTCACATTCAGGACAACATCGGACTTACGGTCGACACACACCCGACTAGCTCAGGCGTCCTACGGTGAATTGGCTCCCCTCGCCTCGGTACTCCGGGGAGAGGGGGGCCAAAATCATCCTCGTTCTGAGTCATAGTTTTCCCTGCAACGATTGATTAAACACACCCCAGCTCAAATTCTGGAGACTTCGCTGTTGTTCGCCAACCGGTCACTCAACATACAAAAACTCATTGGCGGCCAGCACCGTACGGCACAAGCTGCGCCAGGCCCGCAATTCCAGTTCGCCGTCGGGCACTTTGCCCGTTGCCGCCACACGAAAGCGTTCGAGATACGCCACATCGCGCTGGATTTCCACCGGCGTGGGCGGGCGGCCATATGCTTTCACATACAACACACTGATCCGACCCGCGGCATCCAACTCGCTACGCTGCAGCAAGGTACTTGCCAGCCGTTGAGATTGGTCGAGGACCAGGGCGCTATTCATCATGAACAGTGCCTGCGGGGCGACGGTGGTCTGATCGCGGCGGCCGTTCAGGACGCTGGGGTCGGCGAAGTCAAAGGCCTGAAAGAGCTCATACAGGGCGCTGCGGATCACTGGCAGGTAAATCGACCGGCGGTTGGTTTGATAGACGACGGGATTCACATTCGCAGTACTGGTGACATAATCCCGATTCCCGGACTTCAGTTGTGTTCCGCCGATCGAATCCTCCAGGGCACCACTCACGGCCAGCAATGCGTCGCGCAGTTCTTCGACCTCCAGGCGTTGGCGGTTCATGCGCCACAGCAGTCGGTTTTCCGGATCTTGCTGCGCGGTCGCATCGTTGTAGGCCGTACTCATTTGATAAGTGGCCGACAGCATGATCAATCGATGCAGTTTCTTCAGCGACCAGCCTTGTTCGACACAGCGTTTGGCCAGCCAGTCGAGCAATTGGGGATGCGTGGGACGTTCCCCCAGGCGGCCGAAGTTGTCGGGAGATCGGACGATCCCTTCGCCAAAGTGCCACTGCCAGACGCGGTTGACGATCACGCGTGCCGTCAGGGGATGTTCTGGACTCGCGATCCAATTGGCGAGTTCCAGCCGCCCGCTGCGGTCGTTGGGGACTGGCGTCTGTTGATCACCGGCAATGATCCGCAGGAATTGCCGCGGCGTTTCGCGCCCCTGAGTCAAATAGCTGCCTCGCAGGTGAACCTTCAGGTTCTCGGCCTGTTGATCCGCGACGGCCATGACTTCCGTGTATTTGGGAAGGGTTCCTTCGAGGTCCTTCAATTGATCGCGAGATAACTTCAACGCAGCGACTGCATCCGCAGGAAAACTGGTTTCTGCATCCGGTGGAATTGCAAAGATCCCCTGCGGGTCGACCGCCGCTTTGCGAAACGCTTCCAGATTCGCGTCGGCGAGCGCTTTCAGAGATTGCCTGGCGGGATCGGCCTGCTGTGCCTTCCACGCCGTGGCCGATTCCACGAAGGCTTGCTGATAGCGCTGGGCGAGTTCGACCAACGACGCCGGCGGAGCACTGCCCAGCAATCGGGCCACCTGATTTTCAGGATGCTTGTCATCCACGGTCAGCTTCTGCTCTTTCCGAAACTGATGCCAGGCGGTCCAGATCGATTTCGGATCGGTGCTGGACTGATCCAAAACTGTGGAGAACTGACGCGTAATGCTGGCCAGCGGCTGGTATTCTGACGCGGGGATTGGCAAGAGCGCTGTGGTGGAACTGCTGGCCGGAGTCAGCAGCAGCTTATCGAGATGGGGAAACGGGCCCGGCGTTTCCAATCGCAAAACGTGCGAACCGGCAGTCAGTCGATAGATGCCTTCCACGACCCAGGTTTGCGTGTCGGGAAACCAAGTACCGGTCACTTTGCCGACGGCGTCCGACTTGCGGAGCTCTCCATCAATGGTCAGCTTGGCGGGACGAGCTCCAGCCGCCGCATAGCGGATCTCCAACTGATAGTCGCCGTCCTTGGGAATCGGGATGTCGTACTCAGTAAAATTGGGCGTCGGGCCCGCGTTGATGACCACCCCGATTCCGAGTCCGTAGGAATCCAGTAGCTTCTTGACGTTGCCGCGTTGGAAATCCTCGGCTTCAATCAGGATGGCGCCCGGCTGTGATTTGAGATCCGGGTCATTGCCGCGCACCTTGGCTTGATCGAGCAATGCCGCCAGTTGTTGTTGACGCGTTGCGGCCAACAGGTAGATTGCGACCTGTTCCCGGGCCTTTGCCAGGAGGGTTTCGTTTCCCTGAGTGACCAGCGTCTGCACGGCGGCCTTCTGGGCGTCAATGCGGGCCTGGTGGACCTTCAGCGTCGCCAGTTGTTCGGGAGTGGCGATCGGACGTTCCTGCCACCGCGCGACGACGCTGAAGTTCTCCATCGTCTTCGTGCTTTTGAAGATCCCCGCCAGTGAGTAATAGTCGGCCGTAGGCAGCGGATCGAACTTGTGGTCATGACAGCGGGCGCAGCCGATCGTCAGACCCAGGAACGCCCGACCGACCGTGTCGACTTGCTCATCGATGATGTCCATCTGCATCTTGACGGGATCGTCTTCCGCCAGCATCTTCGCACCCAGACAGAGGAACCCGGTCGCTGTCAGCCGGTCCGCCTGCAGGTCGGGTTGACCGCTTTCAGGTAACAAGTCTCCCGCGATCTGTTCGCGAATGAATTCATCGAACGGCTTGTCCTGATTGAACGCCCGCACGACATAGTCGCGGTAGTGATAGGCATGTGCATAGGCCAGGTTTTCATCCAGACCATTGGAATCGGCATAGCGGGCGACATCCAGCCAGTGCCGGCCCCAGCGTTCGCCGTAACGTGGCGATTCCAGCAACCGATCCACGAGACGCCCCACAGCTCCGGGTTGATCGTCCGACAGAAACCCTTCGAGTTCCATTTCGGTCGGCGGCAGACCCGTAAGATCGAACGTGATGCGGCGAATTAAGGTCCGTTTGTCGGCTGCGGGAGCTGGCTGAAAGCCTTTGGCTTCCAGTTCGGCCAGAATGAAACGATCCAGCGGCGATTGGATCCAGGCTTCGTTCTTGACAGCCGGAGGCGTGGGATCGGCGACCGGCTGAAAGGCCCAGAACGCCTTTTGTTCCGGCGTAATGACGGTCAGTTCCGCCCCCACGGCTGGTGCGGGGGTGGTCGGTTTGGAATTCGGCCAGGGAGCCCCAAGTTTCACCCAGGCGGTCAAGTCGGCAATTTCAGCTTCAGACAGTTTGGCTTTGGGGGGCATCTTGATTTCGCCCCGATAGCTGATGACCTCCATCAGCATCGACTTCATCGGCTCCAACGGAACCAGGGCCGCGCCACCGTCGCCCCCTTCCAGGAAGGCTTCCCGCGAGTCAACTCGAAAATTGGACTTTTGTTTCTCGGCCCCGTGGCATTCCTGGCACTTGGCCACGAGCAACGGTCGCACTTTTTGCTCGAAGAATTGCAAAGCGGCAGGATCAGCAGCGGGCACCTTGGCTGCAGGTTCGGCGGCAGCAATCATCGTCGCCGCGACCGTGAACAGGCAGACGAACATGATACCGAAGGGATATTGGTGACACCGATGCATCGTTGCGGTCCGCTCCTCGTTCTGTTTTCGAATCGACAGTCTCTATCATAGCAGTCCGGCGATGGGTTCGCCGTGATAAATGTGGTGGAGCCCCACGTTTCCAAGGGCATGGCGACTGATTCTCCCTGCATTACGCAACATATGTGACGAGATTGATGCTATCGGTTGGGTCTGGTGCCAGCAAGCAGAATCAACGGCGTGCGTTGCAGATCTTGTCCCTCAATCGGCGAGGCGTCATGATACCACACGTGCCATGTTCTGGCCCCACCGCAATCGCGTTCGGTTTCGTCGTCCGTCTGACGGAGTTTTGTTTATGAAAGCCTCGTCTCTATTGACAGTTCTCTGTGTCTTGGCGGTTTGGTCGGTTGCGAGTCATGCTCAGGTCTTCGCCGCAGATCAATCGGAATGGCAATCGTTGCTGAGCGCTGTCGAAGTGAAAACCCATGCTGCCTCGGGCCAATGGACCAAAGCGGACACAGGCTTGACCGTCGATGCCGCCGACGGTGCGCGATTGTGGCTGCCATTTGCTCCCACGGACGAGTACGACGTCCGCATCCGCTTTACCCGCCAGACCGGCGTCCATTCCATCGCACTCCTCTTTCCGCATGGTGCTGGACAAGCCGCGTTCGAAGTCGATGCCTGGGGTGAGCATCTGGGGGGCATACAAAACATTGTGGGAAAGTCCATTCGTGACAATCCCACGCGTCGCCCCAACGTAACGCTGAAGAATGGCACCGAATACACCATGACCGTCGAAGTTCGCCAGGAGCAGATCACGGCGTTGCTCGACGACGCGGTCATTGCGAATTACAAATCCGATGGCCGCGACCTGACTGTCCCCAATTTGTGGGCTCTGCCGAACAAGAAGGCATTGGGGATCGGGGCGTGGAACAGCCGGACCACGTTTCACTCCATTGAAGCCCGCATGTTGAACGGCAAACCGGTCCCGCGACTCGGCCCAGGCACAGAACCTCCCGCCGTCGCATCCACCAGGACACCACCGACAACCAGGCCGTCTCCGGCAGCGAATCCGTCGACGAAGAAAAACACTCCGCCACCTGCTACGAAAACGTCCCCCAAGGCGACCGCCAAGTCCGTCCCCAAGGCCGCGACAAAAACGGCCGATGGCAAGCAGGTGCTGATCGTCATCGCCAATCAGGACTTCTTCTATCGGGAATACGCCGACCCAAGAGAAGAACTGGAACGGGCAGGGTTCCAGGTCACCGTCGCGGCCGGTCGCAAGTCCCCCTGCCGTCCCCATCCGAATTCCGGTCAAGGTGCCGGAGACGGCGTCGTGAACCCCGATCTGGCTCTGACCGACGTGCAGGCCAAAGATTACGACGCGATCTTATTCTCCGGGGGCTGGGGTTCGTCAGCGTATCAGTACGCCTTCAACGGACGCTACAACAATGCGACCTACAACGGGGACCGAGCCGTCAAGACGCGAGTGAATCAAGTGATTAACGACTTCCTGGAGCAAGGCAAGTACACCTGCGCTCTCTGCAATGCCGTCTCAGTCCTGGCCTGGGCCCGAGTCGACGGCCAAAGCCCGCTGAAAGGCAAAACCGTCTGCGCCCCACCGCGCCAGGCCCCGCCCGGCATCTACAACGGCCAACCCGGTCAACCCTCCTGCCGCTGGCACCCCGAAGTGAACGGCGCGGTCCTCTCACCCGCCGGCTCCGTCGGCCGAGCCGGCACCGCGGAAGACGACGTTGCCGTCGACGGCCAAATCGTCACCGGAGAGGACGATATCTCAGCCCGTGCGATGGGCCGCAAGATTGTTGAACTTTTGTCAAAATGATCGACAACTGCCATCACTCTTCCAAGAATTCTACCAGGCGCCGATACGTTTCGTCTGTGGACTTCCATTTCACAGTGCGGGCTGGATGTGGGCTGGGGGTGCCTTTGGCGAGGGTGTGGACGATGCCCAGTTGGGCTCCTGAGTCGATGCCGCCGGAATTGATCAAGGAGGGGATCGTATGGACTCCCGTTTGCTGCCGGTCTGAGTGACAGGACCGGCAATCGGCCACCAGTTCGAAGTTGCGGCCCCGCGGACCCCAGTCGACGGCGTTCTCGCTCTCGAAGATGACGCGATAGATCGGCAGGTCGTCGGGTTCGCGGTGCAGGCCGCCGAACTTCATATTGGCGAAAGCCAGGCGTCGCTTCAGCGTGTACTTCGTGAAGTTGATCCCCTGACCTGAGTTCGTACCTGGGTCGTTTTCGCCCAGCGCGCTCTTATAGACGTTGACGCGGACCGATTCGACCAGTTTTGTCGGGACCAGTTTGAGATTCGTATCGAGCGCCATTAAGAATTGGACTAATGCGACTTCCGTCCCTGCGGGAATCTGTGGCACATCGGGTTTCAGATGGATGAACCCGTTCTGGCCGGCAGTGCGCCAATCCACACCGACCGCATCGACCTGTTTCAGGTACTCCTCCAACTGTTTGCGTCCTTCCGGGAACCGATAGAAGAACCGGAAGTAGGAACGTCCGCGAAACGCTCGCGTGTGCAGAAATACGAAGCGACGCTCGATGTCCTCGTGCAGCTTCGGCTGATGAAAATCCAGCTCGGGCCATTCGTCCGCATCTGTCAGCAAGCGTGGTGGCAGGTATTCGCGACGCGGATCAAATTCGTGTGTCGCCGCGAATCGGCCCGACTGCAAAGCCAAGGTGTAGTTGTCGGGCAGTTCCGCCAACTTTTCGGCGGGCAGCGCCAACGCGCGCATCACGCGTGCGAGCCGAAGACACAGTTCCGTCCGTCGCTTCCGCGTTGGCAGATCACCGCGCCGAGTGATGTTTTGATTCATTAAGAAATCGAATGCCGCCCATAAGTCGCGCTGCAGTATCACTCGCTTGACCGGGTCGGTGATCAGTTGCTCGCCCTGCTGATTCAGGAATTCGTCGAGCAGACCTGCCAGCCGAGCCACGGTTTCCGGTTCGTCCCAATAGGTCGTCCCCGGCCAGCCGAGAAACTCGATCCTGTCGCCCCCTTCAATCCGTGCGAGGGGCGTTCCCCCGCGCTTGGACGGAAGATTGCTGTGACGAATGGAAATCGCCGCGAACAAACGATTCCACAAATGCTGCGGGTCGGCGTCATATAGCGGCAACGGACCATCCGAGCGGAGCGACCCCGCCAGTTCCCCCGTGTGATAATACGCCGGATCCAACTCCTCGAATTCCGCCGCCGACAACAGGCCCGGCCCCCATCCCGTCAACAGCACACACACAACGAACAATTGAACGGGTCGCATTGAGAACTCCACGTTGGAGAAGCATTGGTGACAGAAAAATGTGACGACAGAAAAATGGAGACCGTTCCATTGAGTGAATTCAGGTCCGAGTCCCTCGCGCGTTCTGAGACGTTCAACAGTTGCTTGCCGTCGGGGTGCCATACGGGAAGGTCATTGCAATCCGGCCGGTCCAACTGCGCGTAACGATTCACGGCACGTAGCGATCTTGGCATCACCCTTTGTTGGAATGGTCTATTTCAGGCGTCGCGGGTGGCTTGACGGGCGCGAGTCTCAAAGCGTGCGATTTCTTCCTGGAATTGATTCAGCCGCTTTTTCAGAGAGCGCAAGGTCAATTCACGGATATGTTCGTCGGTCGAGGCCGCTTGCGATGTTTGTGCATAGAGTTGCTCCAACTCTTGGACTTTCAGTTGCGCGTTTTCAAACTGACGTCGGTTTTCAACGCTCATGGATGAACCTCCAGCATTCCCTTGGGAGCCAGATTTGTAAGTCAGGCAAACAACTCGCGAATTGGCTCGGCGCTGGGGAGCAGCGGGACCGGGCGGCCGGCGTAGTCCACGGGAGACAGATGCGGTGAGATGCCTAGCACGCGGTAGGTCGTGGCCAGGAGGTCGGCGGGGCGGAGCGGGCGGTCGTGCGGGACGGCGCCCGACGAATCGCTCGATCCGATCACCTGTCCGTGTCGCAGACCTCCCCCCGCTAGCAGGACGCTGAAGACGTTGCCCCAATGGTCGCGTCCCCCGGCCGGGTTGAGCTTGGGAGTGCGACCAAATTCGCCAAACACCTGGATCAGGACCCGGTCCAGGAGGTTCCGTTGTTGCAAGTCGATTAACAGGGTGGACAGGGCCGCGTCGAGATGTGGTCCCTTGAGCGCGGTCCCTTTTTCGACAGTGGTGGCGGTGGGAGCGCCATGGAGATCCCATTCCATGAACTCGTAGTCATTGACGTTCACGAAGGTCACGCCCGCTTCAATCAGCCGCCGAGCCAGCAGGCACGACTGGCCGAGCCGCGTTCGGCCGTAGCGGTCTCGCAGGCGGGGTTCTTCGGCCGCCAGATCAAAGGCCTGGCGGACTGCGGTGCCCGACATCATCTCGAAGGCTGTCGAGGCAAAGGCGTCCATTTCGGACATGGAACCTCGGGCGTCTGTCTCGCGTTTGAAACGGTCCAGACCGAGCAGGATTTGTCGCCGGTCGTCCAGACGGGGACCGGTCATCCCCGGTGCCAGGGCCAGATTCGGCACGTTAAACTCGGGCTTGTTGGGATCACCGACCTCGAACGGACTATACCGGGCTCCCAGGTAGGCCGCATGTTCATAACTGGGGCCACCGGGTAATGAAACAAACGGCGGCAGCCCCGGCTGATTCGCACCACGATACCGCGCCGTGACGGCTC
>CAMAVF010000190.1 GCA_945861445.1 Planctomicrobium piriforme
GAATTTACGTCCTGGAGGCCCTGGCAAACGGAATTCCGGTGGTACTCCCGCGACATGGAGCGTTCCCCGAGCTCATTGCAGCGACGGGGGGCGGGGTACTCGTAGAACCCGGGAATGCGACCGCATTGGCGGCACAATTGGAGGCGTTGCTGCTGAATTCCGCGACCCGAGTGCAGATTGGGGAACAGGGACGAGCGGTCGTTCACGCGAATTATCACCCGCAGGCTTTGGCGACACAAACGCTGCAATTGTTTCAAGCTGCGCGCCGGGAAAAGTCACTGTAGGACTTTACTCTTTCGTCACCGTTCAGAATTACGGACGTGCAGTTCATCACCTCCACGGTCCGAAATCACCTGAGTAAACCGGGCCGAGCACACGAATACGACCTGCAAACACAGTTTTGGCGAATGCACGTGCCGACCAGTCGACTGGAAAACTTGAAGAATTCCGCGCGGGCCGCGAGGTAGAGCCCGGACGGGCAAAATCGTCCTATTTTACCTGACAGGCGAGACCGTCGCGGGTGATTCTCCTTGACTCTGACCGGCAAGGATTTAGACTACGTATGTGCGGAAGTTCGCAATCTGATATCTTGGATTGCAGTCATTTCAGGCAAGCATTGATCTCGTGCAACACGATTTCTTCTACCGGTCCCCCGTAGGAGTGAGTTCATCATGGCGGCAGCAGCTTCTTCAAAACCCGGAATGGTGCATTATTTCTGCGCCTTTTTCGCGGTGTGTAGTTTGATCCTTGGCGTCGCCTTGTATCTGAGCAATAGCGGATACAACGAACGGGAGGCCGCCTGGCAGGCGGAAACCAAGAAATCCAGCGAGCAAACGAGCGCTGCCACCAAGGCTCTCGACTGGGTCAATTCCTTGAAGAAGAAGATCGGGTATGAGTTCGAAGCCGTGGGGACCGACGGCGAACAAAACGCCAACACCGTGTTGGGCGCGATGAATGCGAATATCGCCCTGGCAGGTGACCTCGCTCAGCCCACTTTCGCGGCCACGTTGCTGAAGTTGATCGAAGAAAACAATAACCTGAAGAATCGGGTCGCGGCGGCGGATGCGGATATCGTCGATCGCAACACGCGAATTGCCGCTCTGGAAGCCCAATACAATGAAAGGGTGAAGGCCGAATTGGACGCTAAGGTTAAAGCGGAAACCGGCTTGGCCAGTGTCACGAATGAGGCCTCCGAAACGCGGACTCAAAAGGATAAGGAAATCGAAGAGCAACGGGGTGCCCTCAAGCAATCCCAGGATGACTACGCCAAGCTGGAAGACGAATTCAAGAAGCACACCGAAGCATCAGACAAGCGTATCAGGAACCTCACCAGTTCCATCACCACCTTGAAGGACGAAATTCGTCACCTGCGAAATTACGGCTTTGAAAAGGCACTGGGCCTAATTCGCACTGTGGATACCGATTCCAACACCGTGACCATCAACCTAGGCTCTGCCGATCGCTTGTCGAAGCGGACGACGTTCAGCGTCTACACCAAGGCCAATAGCGGCGTGGCCCGCGGTTCGGAAGACATCAAGGGTTCCATCGAAGTCGTCAATATCCTGGGCGCCCATCTGGCGAGTGCCATCATCACCAGCGAAACCATTCCCTCCGATCCGATTTCGCCTGCTGATCCCATCTACACTCCCAGTTGGAGCCCCGGCCGATTCGAGAAGTTTGCGATCGTCGGTAAGTTCGACTTCGACGGCGATGGCAAGCACGATGAAGAACAACTCCGGGAATTGATCGCCACCAATGGCGCGATGATCGGTGCCGCAGTCGATCAGAAAGGTGTGCGAAACGCTCGGAAGATTGACCATGAGACCAAGTTCCTGGTCGTCGGCGAGATTCCCGATCCGACCGAAATCGTCGAGCCCGAAGAACGCCGTGCGGTCGAAGAAGTGAAGAAACATCACGAGAAGATGAAGCAGGAAGCTGACGAACAGGGGATCACGGTTGTTCGCAAGAATGACTTCCTGAGCTGGATGGGCTATCGGCCGCAAGCCAAGCTGTTCAAGATTGGCGATCCGCGCCCCAACAATCTGCCCGGCTCACGGACCAACGGCAACTCGTTCAGCTCCGGCAAAAAGACCGGAATGGAAAAGAAGTACGACAACAAATAGGCCGGTTTCCGGAGTCGATATCTCACCACAACGCCCCGCGTTCGACAGATCGAGGGGCGTTGTGCATTTCCGTGGGATGGGTCTCCGGTCGGCTTGACATTCACCTCCCAATTATCAGACGATAACTGTCGCTCGGGCACCATCGACGACACGTCGTGTGCGAGAAGGCCGGACGGAACTGTAAATCACTCACTTCAACGAGGTTCTTATGTTGACACGTTATCTGGCCGCCCTGAGCAGTGGTGCGGTATTGGCCCTGGCGCTCCTGATTACGCCGGTGGCACTTGCTGAAGACGCGAAGACGAAGGCAGTGGAAGTCAAGGGGATCAAGCTCGACATCCCCGAAGCCTGGAAGCCCAAGGCATTGCCCCCCGGCGGGTTTGGGCGCGTCGCGCAGTTTGATGTCGCTGCCGTGGAAGGTGACAAGGAAGGCGCCGAAGTCGTCGTTTCGCATTTCGGTCCGATGGGGGCTGGTCCGATCCCGGCCAATATCGACCGCTGGGTCAAGCAGTTCGATGGCGATGAACGCAAGGTGAAGATCTTTGAAGGGGAATCCAAACTCGGCAAATATGTCCTGGTCGATTTGACTGGCACCTGGAACAAGTCCATCGGCCCGCCGGTCGCCATGAAGACGGCCAAGGTGCCTGGCTCACGGGTCTTGGGTGTGATCTTGAAGTCGGAAAAAAGTGGTCAGTTCTACATTCGGCTGACCGGCCCGGAAAAGACGGTCACCGCCAATGCCAAGGCCTTGCGAGTGGCCCTGCAGGCCGACCCCGAGAAGGAAGTAGAAAAGAAAGACGAAGCGGAAAAGAAGGAGTAGGTCCTGCCGGATTGGAAACACACACACAGCAGCCCGGTCACGTCAGCGCGGCCGGGCTGTTGTTGTTCCAAGGTGACTGGGCATTTGCGGAATGCGACGATTGATTCAGACTCAAAGCGATCGGGTTTGCTATCTGGAGTTGATTCAGAAGATTTTTAGCCACGGATTGACACAGATGAAACCCAGCGCGGGCGTAGCCTGCAGCCCAAGGAGGACGAAAAGTTTTTAGTCACGGATTGAACACGGATTAGGAAGGATTGATTTTCACCCCGGTAGGGGTGACAGCGATTAGCCCCGGGGTGAGCGTCAGCGACACCCGGGGTTCCCGTTTTACCCCGAACTCGACCCTGGAGGGGTCGCAGCAAAATGCGGCTGCCACCCCTCCAGGGTCGCCAAGGGATTTGATACGGTCGTGGTCGCGACGACCGACGGCCGAACATATGCCGGCATTCTCAAGGCCGAAGACACCACTAAGCTTCAAATCCTGACTCCCGAAGCCAAGCTAATCACCATTTCCAAGTCGGAAATCGACGAACGCGCGAGCGGCAAATCGTCCATGCCGGAAAACTTGATCAAGCAACTATCGAAGTCAGATCTGCCCGATTTGGTCGAGTTCTTAGCGACCTTGAGAGGGAAGTAGTCGCCGAATGACCTGCCAATCGGCGTGAAGTGGTGCCCAGATTTGAGGAGCCACCGTGTCTCAGTGTCAGCAAGCAGCCCGCGGCGTCGCTCGATAAATAAGCAAAAAGGCATTGCAAGTTGACTGAAAACTGAGTTGAATGAGTAACGGGGCGGTTCTCGACCCCTGATTTCGGCGATCATTTTCAGCAGTATCAAACGGGTTTCATCCGATCACTTCATCCCAGCCAGCATGGGAACAGCCCCCATTCTGCCAGGGATTATCGACTCATTATTTGTGCTCGTTACGTGCCTTGTCTTACGTAGTAACGTCAAAGGAGATCCGCAATGAAGTTCCGATCCGCTGCGCAGAAACACAAGGGATTTACGTTGATTGAATTGTTGGTGGTGATCGCCATCATCGCAGTTTTGATTGCGCTGCTGTTGCCGGCAGTGCAGCAGGCGCGCGAAGCAGCCCGGCGTTCGCAGTGCAAAAACAACCTGAAGCAGATGGGCTTGGCACTGCAGAATTACCACGAGGTGTTTGGGCTCTTTCCGATGGGTTGTGGGGGGGCTATCAATCTGTCAGTCGCAGCACTCTATCCGGTGAACTTCGGCTTTCAGTTCCCGCTCTATCCCTATCTGGAACAGGGTCCGCTTTACTCCACGATCTCCAATGCCATCTTTGTTTCTGGAATGGTCCCGTGGAGTGCCACCAACTGCGGTACGATCGTTCCCAGCATGGTGTGCCCGTCCGATCCCAACGCGCCGAAAACGGCTTTTTTCAGTATGACCCAGCCGGGATTTACCACCAATTACGTGGGGAATTTCGGGAACCAGTACTTTGATGCAGCGCCCACCAACGCCAAGGGACTGTTGTATTTTCAGTCCAAGACCAGCATGCGCACTGTGACGGATGGCAGCAGCAACACCCTGGCGCTGGGAGAAATTCTGTTGGGTATTGACACCGGTGCGTGGGACCTGCGTGGCAAGATCTTTGATGTGGAACAAGGAAATGTCTTCTTCAATACCGTGAATCCGCCGAATTCCACGGTCGGCGACCAGAGCCGCTATTGCGTCGCGGGGGTTCGCACTCCGTGCCAGCCACTGGGGTCAACCAATCAGCAGCAGTTGCTGCGCAGCCGCCATACGGGCGGCGTGCATGTGGCTCTGGCCGATGGATCGGTGCGATTTCTGTCCGACAACATCAACCTGACAATCTACCAGAATCTCAGCACAGTCGGTGGCGAAGAGCCCATCAGTGATTACTAGCCATCCTGACGCAACTCAAGTTGCAGTTCAAAATCGTATCGTTAAGGAGTCTTATTATCGCATCGCGGGCTCAAACTGTGCGGCACCTCTTGATGGTGTCATTGTGCGTGATCGGGGCGGCGGCCATGGGCTGCGGCGCGCCTGCTGGACCGAAGAAATTTCAGGTCACCGGGAAAGTCACTCTGGACGGGCAGCCTATCCAAAAGGGATATATCATCTTTCAACCAGTCAAAGCGGGCGACCCACCTGAAGGGGCAGAAATTCTCGACGGAAAATATGTCGTGCGTACCATGCCGGGCGACAAAAAGGTCGAGATCAAAGCCTCCAAGAGCACTGGTGAAAAGAGCGGCAAGGGAGACGAAGTCCAGGAGAACTACATCCCGCCGCAATACAACGTCAAAACGGAGCTCACGGCAAAGGTCACCGACAAGGAGAGTACGAACCAGTTCGACTTCACATTGAAAACGAAGCCGTGAGTGCGGTTCGAGTTTTAAGGGTATTGGTTGCTGAAGCCACGCCAACTCTACAGCGGAGCCGGTTCGGCTTCCAGCGCGTAGTCGGAGATCTTCTTGTGCAAGGTGTTGCGGTTGATGCCGAGGCGAGTCGCGGCCTTCGTCTGGACTCCCTGGCACGATTTCAGGACCTGGCCGATCAGTTCTTTTTCGACCAGCGAGACAATTCGCTCGTGCAGGTTCGTGTCGGCGTCGCTGGACTGGGACATGCCCAGGGCAACCAGTTCGCTGCACAGCGATTCAAGGCTCTTACTCCCTTGACGGCCACCGCGTACGACGGCCCCGCCGCGGACGTAGGCTGGCAACAGATCCAGCGACAGAGTGTTGTTCGTCGACAGGACAATCGCCCGCTCGACATAGTTCTGGAGCTCGCGGACGTTGCCCGGCCAGTTGTAATTCTGCAGCGCCGTCATGACTTCGCTCGGGACCGTCGGGACGGCGACGCGGTTGACGGCCGCGTATTTGAACCGGAAAAAGTCGATCAGCAGTGGCAGGTCTTCCCGGCGTTCCCGTAACGGTGGGAGATAGATCGGAACGACGTTCAGGCGGTAATACAGGTCCTCGCGGAACCGGCCCTCGGCAATCTCATCCAGCAGATCCCGGTTGGTCGCGGCGACGACCCGACAGTCAACCTTGATCGTTTTCGTATCGCCCACACGCTCGAATTCCTGTTCCTGCAGGACGCGCAGCAGCTTGACCTGTAGCTTGTAGCTGACCGAGTTGATCTCGTCGAGAAAAATCGTGCCACCGTGGGCCGCTTCAAACCGTCCGGTGCGATTCTCGTGAGCGCTGGTGAAGGCACCCTTGGTGTGACCAAACAGTTCGCTTTCGAGCAGGCTTTCGCTCAGAGCCCCGCAGTTGACGCGAATGAAGGGCCCGCTGGCTCGCGGACTGAGTTCGTGCAAGGCACGAGCGATCAGCTCCTTGCCTGTACCCGTCTCACCCGTTAACAAAACGGTGACGGCCGTGGGTGACACCTTGCGCGTGATGCGATAGACGGCCCGCATGGCCTCACTGCCGCCAATCAGCCCGGGAATCAATTGCGATTCCGCGTCAATGACGGCCTGCTGCTGCAAATCGTTCATGCTGATTTTGACTCTGCCAACAAAAAATCGACCGCAGTCGAACGGTCACAGGCCCTCGACACACAATCACCGTCCCGCAGCCCCACGGATACGGCTTGAGCGTCTTATTATTGCTAGTCGAGTTAGCGACCTGCCGGTATTGTAGGCGATAATTGACCACCGACAACTGTTTGTCGGACACCTCGACCGCTATTTCTCAATCTTAGGAATGCGTAAGCGATCAGCACAATGCCTGATTACTATGCAGAATGGCTGATTTATGAGCGTCGCTTAGGCAATGGTGGTCTGCATCACTCGCTGGCGGTACGGCCCAAGACTTTGAATTCGTGCCTGTTCTGACAACCGACAACTGACAACTTCCCACCAAACGACAAAGCCCACGAAATTCGAATTCGTGGGCTTTGCAGTTGTTCAAGATTGATTCATGTGCTGCGGCAAAGGCCGCAACAGGTCAGCCAATTCGTCCGGGAAGACTTACTTCTTCTTGTGGGCGTCATGGCAGGTCTTGCAGGCCACGGCCTTTTTGAATCCGTCCTTGTCGTCAGCCTTCAAGGCCTTGACGAGCGCTTCAGACTTGGCCGTCCATTCCTTTTCATCACCAACGGGAGCCTTGTTCTTGCCCATGGCCTCGTAGGCGGCAATCAGCTTCTCCTTGTCTTCCTTGCTCGCTTTACCTTCCAGGAACTTCTCATGCAGCTTGTCCTTGTGGAGCTTCATGACTTCCTTGATGGTGTACTTGGGCTTTTCCTTGTCTTCGGCGACCGAGACGGCAACCAGCCAGCTCGCGGCGACTGTCACGACGACGGCACTGACGAACACGTTTCGAACCATAGACCACCCCTTTTTCACATGATGATGCTTCCAGAAAGGGAAGCGCGGACAGGAAGAAGACCACATCTTACAGACTGCCCAGACCGATCGGTTGAACAGATCAATCGTTGCAGATCCGTCGCCATTATCATCCGTTCCATAGCCGGGCGCCAAGTCTGGCGGAGAAATGAAATCACCCACTGGGTTTCCAGTGGGTGATTGGTCGTGGCCCAATTGTTGAAGACCAGTTAATTGGAGACTGGGGCGCTGACCGCGGCGTTGGCGTCCGCTTCCAAGAGGAAATCTCGATGGCAAATCACCTGGCCGCGGCTGCGGAGAACCATTGTGTACTGGCCCGGTTCCAGCGCCTCGGTGACCGTGTACTTGAATTGCGTGTACCGGACTTCGCGGCCGGCGATGTTGCCGTCGCGATTAATAATTTTCTTGTTCGCATCCATCAAATGGCACTCAATCCACATGTCCTCATGCGGCGGATTGAGGCTTGCTTCGCAGATAATCACCTCGCCATAACGAAATCGATCGCGCTGGTTGGACAACCGGCCGCTGATCAGCATCGAGCCGACTTTGACACCCAGGTACTTGTCCTGTTCGCGGATCGGTTCGCCCTCGACGAACAGTCGGGCAACTTCTTCCTGGCTGATTTCTGGAACGGTATGGCGTCCCTCGGGGCGATGAACGCCGTACAAGTCGAGACGCTGATTGGCCCAGGCACCACTCAGACCCACGACCAGCATCAAGCCACTAAAGGCCGCGAACTGCAATCGCGGGCTTGTTTTGACCAGGCACGCCGGAAGCGTCACGCGCGGTAGTCGAGACAGGACGGTGCCGCCCGGTAGCCAGCTCAGCAGACGACTCCAGGTTCTTCGCAACATCGAACCGGCAAAGCACGCCTCGGATTCGCTGAGGCATCCACAGTAAGACACGCCCATCACGAAGAAAAAGATGACTTCACCCAATGTGATCGCGGCCATGAAGTGAAAAAAGACGCCCAGTGAGAACATGATCCGGCGCGGAATTCCATGCCAGGCCGTGAAGACAAACAGCACTTCCCACAGCACCGTGAATTGGCCGGACATCGTCAGCAGGCCGGGGTATTGGGTCATCCATTCGCCGATATAATGGCGAAAGTTCGGGTTCGACATGATCCAATAGCTGATGGCTTCGCCAGTAATGAAGTCGGGCATGTGCAGCTTCGTAATGGCCGCCCCCAGATACGTCGCACCAATCATCAGGGTCAGCAATCGAGCAGGCCAGACCGGGGCCAGAGCCCAGGCGGGGCGTTCCGCGACCGGCAATCGGTCCGGGTTGCGGCGTCCTGCCAGCCAACTGTCAACCGACCAGATTCGTCCACACTCAGAGACCGCCAGCAGCAGGAGTAAATGGGTTTCCATGACCGTGAATTTGGTCATCGACGTCGCCATGTCGTTGATCGCAAAATAAGTATGGATCAGCATCGAACCAATCAGCGACAGACGGGTGTGCCAGCCAATACACGCCGTGACCAGCAACGCCACCAGCATCGACATCAAACAGGCCGTCGGAAACGGCGGCAGCGGTGGGAAGAGATTGGCGTAATGGAAATTCTCCATCAACGAAACCGTCACGCCCGTCGTGGAATAGAGTTCCTCACAGAATCGCCAGCGAGCCAGCACGCCTTGCAGCAACACGATCGGCAGCGTGATGCGCAACAGGGCAAATCCGTAGGGGATTTCCTCGGCAAAAAAGAATTGCTGGATCTTTTGCTTGATGGTCAATGATTCTGTCTGATTCATGGGTGCCTCCCTGCGACGAATAAACCGAGCGAGACGAGACTATGGTGTGATAGCGGAATCAGGCTCAAGAGTTGGTTGCCGGCCTGCCGCGAGATTTCGAAATCGAACTTGCCTTGACCGTCAATTCGCGGAGGGCCCAGCCAGGGCGCTGATGGAATCGGGTTCGCGATTCTCGAAGTACCGGTTTCCCGATCGATGTTCTTCGTCGACGATCCAGAAGGGACGACTGGATCGCATATCCTGCTGGAGCCGGGGGTTGTCGGAGAGCATGATGTGGTGCTGGAAGTCCAGCCAACCGGGATGAATCTTCAGGATTTCTCCATCCCCCGCGAGTTCCACAACCGTCTTGGTGTAAAGGTGCGGTGACCGGGGAATCGCGTTGTGTGCTTTCCAGATGTAATCCGGCAAGTCAAATTGCTTGGCCCACGATTCTTCGAGGATAAACATGCGGGCGAACGGTTCGTGTTCGGTGCGTTCTGCAACGTGCTGTGCGGCCGCGGCATGTTTCGTATGCGCCAGCAGGTATTGCATGCGATCCAGCCGGTCATAGGGCCGGAAGGTTCCCCACGGTGCCGGATTGAGATCGTAAAATGTCCCGCTGACACCTTCTGCAATGGCGCGGTAGCGATGATTGTAGGCCGACCATCCGCAGTACATGTCCCACACGATGAAATACATCGCGGGATGCATGTGAATCCCCATCCGCAGGGCCTGGCAGGAAATTCCCAACCCCAGGGCCGAGACATACGCGGCGATAAAGCCACCGACGATCCAACGGCGCATCATGACCTCCCTGTCCCTGATAGAGTCTGACAAAACTTCGGCGTCCTATCAGGTTCGTGTGAAATTGCACGGTTCTGATATCCCACAACCGGTTTTGTCAAAGCCTATTACTTGAGCAATTCGGATTACATCCTGACCCGAAGTCGCAATAATGTGGGGGAATATCGATCAACGTGGCAAGCAGGTCAAGAGGAGTTGTGAAATAACCTGTACGCTTCCGAATGCGTTCCCCAATCTTGTCGTGATGACTCTCAGGAGCACAACCATGCGGCGCCGTGACAGTTGGCTAATCGTTGGAGTTGTATTGTTCGCCGGGTTGCTCGGGATGATCGCCCCTGGAATTGCCATCTCCGAGCAGGCCCGGGCCAACCCGGACGACAAAATCGGCGAAGTCCTCGGCAAGCCAGTCTTGCGACGTGAATTGGGCGAGAAGGACAAGGTTGATCAGCAACTACGCGTCCTGTTCCTGATGCCTGTATTGAACAAGTACAAAAAAGCCCATCAACAGGAAATCGAACCCACCGCGGATGAGATTTCGGCGGCGATGCTTGTATTCAACCAGCAATTCAAAGAGCAGGCCGAGAAAAGTGAACCGGAGCTGCGGGCGCAAATCAAAGAAATCGATGACCAGTTGAAGCAGCAGGACCTGCTGAAAGACAAAAAACTAAAACTGCAAAAGAACAAGAAGTCGCTGGAGCAAGTGCTCGAATTAAACAAGAAAGTTCCCGGCCGGCCATTTGCCGTGTTCATGCTGACGAGCTGGAAGTTCCAGAAGCATCTGTACGACACGTATGGCGGGGGCCGTCTGCTCTGGCAACAAGGGGGCACCGAGGCCTTCGACGCGATGCACAAGTGGTTGGAAGCTCGCGAGAAGGCCGGAGATTTCAAGATCACCGACAAAGCCCTGCGCGCCCAATTCTATGCCTATTGGACAACGCACAATCATGGAGCCTTCTTGGTCGCCGACCCGGAACGAATCAAGAAGGAATTCCTCGAACCAGCCTGGGCCCCAAAATCGCCCGTGAAAAAGTAGGGCTTTCCGGGGCGATGGAAGACTCCTGTTGTAGGTGCAAGCAATTCGTGCAGGTTTAGTTTCGAGTACCCTAGCGAAACACATTTTTTGACCTGATGGCCGGTCGCGAAGTGACCGCGAATACAAGCTCGAAGCGCAAGCGAGTGCTTTCCGAATGAGGTTTTCCGCATCATATGAGGGTCTGGATTGATCTCCATGACAGATCATCTTGAGTGAATTGAGAATACATTGAGGGAACACTGATCTACGCTAATCGACGCTAATCAAGACAAAAGAAAGTGACGCCGCACGATTGGTCTTTGCCTGGATTAGTGGAGATTAGCGTAGATCAGTGTTCCCCAAATGAATTCTTCCATCCCGTGCGCAACTTCAAAACTTGCGTTTCGAGCTTGTATTCATCACAGACTCCGCAGGTTTGAATCCTAATGCATTGCCAGTTTGGCGATGGAGGGTCGCTGTTCGGCGCGAACCAGAATGACGAGAAGTACGACCACGGGCAGAATCCACGCCAACTGCCCCAGGACAAGTTGAGTGATCATATCCAGGCTGATGATATCGAAGGGCTGTGGAACACCCGTTTGAATTCGCTGTCGATTGAGAAGCGACTGTAACAATAGCCTGAGGGAAACCGTGCCAAGGACAAAGCAGACAATCGTTCCGACTGCCAGACAAAGTGCTCCGCGAGTGGACCGCAGGCCCTCTTCGGCCCAAGCCAAGCTGCGCGCGACAGACCCGTTGGGATTTTCTGCCAGCCACCACAAGAAGCCCAACGTGGACCACTGCGCAATATAGCTAGCGTTTCTCAACCAAGGGCCACTCATCAGGATCCATAGATCAAAATCGTTCAGCGCCACCAGGATCGCACTCCAACAGAGCGTCATGGCTTGGAGTGCCAGTGCCCCCCACAACGCAAGGCGCGCGGGACGTCGCCACGACATCAGAGAGTGGTTTTTCGAGTATTCCGCCGCCAACTCAAAGGGATGTCCCAGCCGGCGTGAGGCAATCACGAACACTTCATCTGCGCGAAGTCCGGACTTTTCCAGGGATTCGATTTCCTGCACGAGATGCGATTCCAACTCGGCCATTTCATCAGCAGACACTCCACCGGAGAGTTGCAATTCTCGCCGCCATGCCAGAATCGCGTCAGTTACGTCGGACATGATTTAGGCTCCCAGAGTTGAGTGAGCATGGAAGACACACACAGCCACTGCTCGCGCTTCTTATTGAGTTCGCCACGTCCCAGCTTCGAGATGCGATAGTATCGCCGCTGACGTCCGTTCTCCGCTGTCCGCCATTCAGACTCAATTTGTCCTTGAGCCTCCAGTCGGCGCAGAACCGGGTACAACATGCCGTCAGTCCACGCGACTTCGCCGCTCGACAGCTCACGAACTCGCTGAATCATTTCGTAGCCATACGATTCCCCGCGCGCCAGGATCGCCAGCACGACCGGTTCCGAAGATGCGGCCATCAGTTCCTTATTGATCACAGTAGTCGCCTTTGGGCAAACAGTGCTATTGCATGGCAGTGCGATGTATTATACATGGCACTGCAATGTATGTCAACGTCAGCAGAATCGTAACACATCGGTTGCGTGCGTGAGAGATCCAAGCAACGGCTTCGTATCGCGATCAAAGGAACGCTTCGCGAGGACCAGCACGACGAGCAACGGGATTGCGACCAGCAGGAGACTCAATATCGCGCGGTGTCGAGGGTGTTGTCGACGTAACGGTGGGGCTTCGGTCACCCAGCACAGTAGGGGAGCCAACAAGATGGTCAGGGCATGCGGCGTGGAGAGTCCTCCGAAAAATCTTCCCACGAACAACAGGCCGAAGAGTCCCAGCACTCCGACACTGACGGCTCCGTGTGATACGGTTTGAGTTCGCATCAGAATCACCGCGATGGACGTCCCGATCAACGCGGCCGTGAGGGGGAGTGCGGCGGCGCCTCCCGTGACATAGCCCGCCAGCATGATGTTGATCGCCGTGGCTTGCGTGGCCAGCGCGAGTGCCAGCAGAATCGAACTGCCGGATGAACGTCCAGACAGACGACTCATGGACCACCAGACAACGGCCAGTGCCGCACTACTGAGCACCAGCAACACGAAGGCGTCTGTCGCGGTCCAGGCACTGCGCGGGCCGCCGAGATACACGGAACCCTGCAGCAGGATTCTGCCGCAGGTCGCCACGAGAACGAATCTGAAACATCTGGCCAGCCACTGCGGCAATCTGGGCCAGCAGGCGAGCAGTTCAATAGAGAAGGCGGCCGGCAGGACAATCGTCAACAACCGATCGAGTCC
>CAMAVF010000191.1 GCA_945861445.1 Planctomicrobium piriforme
GAAAAGACGACGTTTGCGGGTTGCGTTGCCATCCCCGAGGACTACCTTCGTTCTAGCGCTACTGCTAAGCTGTCACAAGTTGACATTTGGTGCAAACGGCGAATTTCAAGAAGTCATCATGCCTGCCAGCTACGACGCGACCACGAAATACTTGGTGGAAACGGCTCCGCAAGACTGGCTGACACTTTGCGGACATGATGTGCAGGCACCCGTGAAGGTCGTCGATGCCGACCTGTCAACCATCACGACAATGGCCGATAAAGTCGTGCGAGTCGAGGAACCCGAGCCGTGGATGGCCCATTTTGAGTTTCAATCGTCCTACGACAGCGGCATCGGACTGCGGCTGTTGCGGTACAACGTGTTGATTGAATACCGCCATCAACTGCCGGTTCAGTCAATCCTGATTCTGTTGAAGCCTGAATCCGACGGACCTGCGGCCAAGGGGATAACTCGACGTAGTCTTCCGAACGGAACGTGTTATTATGAATTCAGGTTTCAGACGATTCGGGTGTGGCAGTTGCCATTGAATGAATTGTTAACGGGAAAAATCGGGACACTGCCGCTGGCACCCATCAGTGACGTGGGGAATTCCGGACTTTCTACTGTGATTCGCAGAATGCAAGCCCGTGTGGAACAGGAAGTCGCTTCCGAGGATCGCAATGAATTCTGGACAACAACCGGGATTCTCATGGGAACTCGGTATCCAGCTCCTACCATTGAGACATTATTGAGAGGAGTGATCAAGATGCGAGAATCATCCGTCATTCAGGCGTATCTGCAAGAAGGACGCGAAGATGAAGCAAGGAAAATGGTATTGGAAATCGTGAAAGACCGATTCGGGAGCTTTGATCCGAAGTTGAAGCAGTTTGTGGACACGATTTCTGATATTGCGTCGCTAGAAAGACTGATGATTCGGGCCGGTAAAGTCCCCGCATGGCAAGATCTTTTAAGTCAGAGTTAGCACCTGATTTATGAACTCAGCCTCGATTCTGCTGGGCAATGATGAGTTGCAGCATGCAAGAGAGCACCGATTGTGTTGACGCAGAGTTAGAAGCACTTGCCGAGCAGGCATTCTTGCGCAAGGGACTGCCGGAATTCTGGAGAACAGCCTTCATTGAAGCCTTTCAGCAAGGATTCAATGAGGGTCGACGGCAAGAAGCGAAAAAAATCGTACTCGCTTTGGTGGATCAGAAATTCGGATTTGTCGACCCCAGGTTGCGATCCTACATTGAATGCATTTCCGATATCGAAGAGCTCGAAAAGAAGATTCTTCTCACTCTCCATATCACAGGATGGGAAGATCTTTTGGCCGAATGAGCGTGGAGGCCATGATCGCGCTAGCGAAATTGTACGCCACGGGTTGGTCTCGTTTCCACCTAACTCAATACGCCGCCAAGATCCCCGGACAAGTCACCGTCGAGTCCTTCACTGTCACTTCAATCGTCGGCCAGTTCTCCGGTGGAGTCAGGATTTCAAATCCATCAGGCATCGTGAGAATGGTCTCGCCTGCGACGGCCGGGCCGACTGTCGGATGATAGAACAACGCGGTCTGCGGCTGGATCAAATAGTCTGATTTCGGCAGCAACAGGTCTTCGTCGGGGTCGTACCCGATCACTCCACCCAGCGGTGCGTTGCGCCATTCTTCGGTTTCTTCGGCCTTCTCGTAGATGCGGCGGACGCGGTCCATCGTGTCGGCAAATTTCCAGCCGCAGGTCGAGAACCGGGCGGCAGTGGCCGTCAGCATGGTGGCGTATTGCATGGACGCCAGCGTCAGCGTGTCGAGTTGCGTGAAGGCCACGGTCCGTGACACTCCCACGCACAACCCCCACCGGCTGCCGATCGCCAGCAGCGTAACCCAGCGACGGACTGGCGTGTCGTCATAGCGCCAGTGGCGATAGCGGCGGCCTCGGGAATCGGCGAGGACTTGGAGCCGGCGCGGGGTAATCTGATGTTTGATCAGTCTGTGGGCCATTTCGCCCGCAATCTCGGCCTCGATCCGGCCGGACTTGAGACTGCGTGCGGTAGCCTCGACGGCATGCACGACGTTGCGACCCAGGGTCCGAATTCGGCTGCATTCGAAGGGGGTCAGCGGAGTTCGCAACTGGCGAATCGCGTCCGAGAAATTCTGGGTGTTGGGGAAACACCGGTCGCTGCCGACGCGCCGTCCGCGGCACAAATCGGACAGGATTTCCGGCAGCGGTTCCGTCCAGGCCCGTTCTTTCAATTGAAAGCCCAATCCGGGCAGCTCATGGTCGAAGACTTGCGAGGTCTCCGAATTATGGCAGACCACGACTCGGGCGGTCGGGGTGATGAACAATGCCGCCATCGGCGTCGCCCCCCCTTCTCGCGAACAGTTCCCTCCGGACGTAAACCAGGAGAAGTTCGCGGGGGTTTCCAACAGCAGGGCGTCGAGCCCTTCGCGATCGAGAAACTCGGCGACCCGCGCCTGCTTCATCTCGATGTCGGCAATCCGAGCGATTTCCGGAATTGGAATTTCAGCGGACGACATGGGCACTGATTGTTCAGACGCAACCACGGCCATGCTTGGTTCCCAATGTTAGATTGCACGGAGAGTTGATGGCGACGGTGCCCGGGTCAGATTGAATCAATCATACCTCAAAAAGCGACTACAAGACCCACAATTCAATGTAAGCGTTGACGAGTGTTCCCAGCGGCGGAAAAATCGCGCACGCATAAATCAACGGACGATAAAATGCCTCCACCAGCGACGGCTCGCTGCTCATGGACCCGTGAAACCACGTCCAATACATGGGCCCGATGGAAAGGATGTACCACGTCAGCCAAATCCACGTCCATTTAAGGCGTGAAAGAATGGCTTGGCGCAGGGTTGGATGTGGTTTTTGTGCAACATCTGTCATGAGCGCAGCATACCAAGCCGCTTGGTCCGCTCGCAAATGAATTTTATGCCCCCGGGGCGCGCAGGATGGCCAGGACCTCGTCCTTGAGGAATGGATTGACCGAGACTCCATTGCCCCCGTAGACGGTCGGTTGGCCCTTCCAGTCCATAAAGTGCCCGCCTGCTGCTTGAATAATCGGGAGCAACGCGGCGCCATCCCAGGGATTCAGGCCAGCGTCCACCATGACGTCCGCACGTCCCGTCGCCACCAGGGCATGTCCGTAACAATCGCCCCAGCCCCGCGAAAGTTTCGCACGCGATAACAACTGGTCAAACGCGTCTCGCCGGCCGATGCGATTCCAGCCTTCGATCGTCGTGCAGCAGAACAGGGCGTCGGACAACTGACTGACTTTCGACACCCGCGCCGGCTTGGGAACCGCAGAACCCTTGGTCCACCAGGCCCCCAATCCAGTTCCCCCGTACAGAATCTCGTCGAGCGCCGGGAAGCCACACACTCCCAGGACACATTGGCCTTCGAACTCCAGGCCGATCAATGTTCCGAACAATGGAACGCCATGAATGAACGATTTCGTGCCATCAATCGGGTCCAGGATCCAGCGAAAACCATTCGTGCCGGGTGAGTCCCCGAACTCCTCGCCCAGGACCCCGTCGCCGGGGAAATGCTTGGCGATTTCGGCTCGCAGCAATTGTTCCGCCCCGCGATCCGCGGCAGTCACGGGGCTGGAGTCGCGTTTGCTTTCCACCTCCAGATCGGCCTGCTGATAGTAATTCAAGATGAATGACTTGGCTGCGGAATAGGCCGCCAGGGCAAAATCCAGACGCGGTTGCAAATCAGGTTGTGACATGAGATTCCCGGGATTCGAAGTCGAGTGAAACAGAATGGCAGTGTCAAAGTTACCGCAAACCCCAGCGGTCCTGCAAAGGGCAGCTTATCAACAGGTCAGTCAATTGACTTCCGAGCCCTACTCTTTCACACTGCTCGGATCAAGTTTTGTTTACTCATGTGGGGAGTTTTCGCGTGCCGCAAAATCCGATTGGTGCTCCAAAGTCATCGCTGGATACGCCCATCCTGTGCATCGACATGGATCGAATGGAATCGAACATTCGTTTCATGGCCGATTTCTGCAAGCAGAATAACGTGTCGTGGCGTCCGCATTCCAAATGTCACAAGACGCCGGTGATCGCTCAAATGCAGATCGCGGCGGGGGCCATCGGCGTAACCTGTCCGAAGGTTTCCGAGGCCGAAGCACTGGCACTCGGCGGGGTCCGCGACATCCTGATCGCCAACATGATCGTCGGCGAGCGAAAATGGGAACGCGTGGCGGCGTTGCGAAGGATCGCCGATCCCGTCATCGCCTGCGATCACTTCGCCCAGGTTGAGCCTCTGGCTGCCGTTTGCCACAAACGGGGCGTGAATGTCCGGGTCATCATCGAAGTCGATATCGGATTGAATCGAGTCGGTGCGTGTCCGGGTAAAGCCACAATGGAATTGGCACAGGCCATTACGAAGCTCAAGGGTGTGACCTTCGCGGGAATCATGGGTTATGAAGGGCACTTGCTGCGGATTGAAGATCCGGCAGACAAGGTCAAGCAGATCCAGGACGCGATGTCGATTCTGTATCACACCAAGCAACAGTTGACGGAAATGGGTATCCCCTGCCCCATCGTCAGTGCGGGGGGGACGGGTTCGTTCCAGATTACCGGCAAGTGTGCGGGGATCACCGAATTGCAGGCCGGGGGCGGCATCTTTATGGATCCGTTCTATCGCAATTCTTGCAATGTGAAAGTGCTCGAATACGCCCTGACCGTGCTGGCGACTGTCGTCAGTCGCCCGATGCTCGACCGGGCCGTTCTCGATTGCGGCCGCAAGACGATGAACCCTGATACCCATCTGCCATTGGTGGTCGGATACGAAGATGCCACTGTGAAACGCATGAGTGCCGAGCACTGCGAACTGACGCTGGGGCCCAAGTCGCAAGACTTGAAGATCGGCGACAAGATCGAATTGGTCGTCGGCTACGGCGACTTCACGACCGTACTGCACGACGAGTTCTACGCCTTCCGTGGCACGACTCTGGAGTCGGTCTTACCGATTGCCGGACGTGGGAAGCTGCAGTAAGCGCCTCTGTCGTCGTGAAAACACGGGGGGATTGACAGCGAAATGCGATCTGGGTAGCATTGTATTGACAAATGCAGAAGTATTGATCTTCCCGCTGGGACAAATTGAGTCTTGGCAACAGATTGGCCCCCATTGTTCGGTCGTTTAACAGGTGCGTTCGCCTGTGGCGGCTATGCTGAGCGTGGACTTCTGTGTGCGGCGTTTTCAAAACGCCCTGTCATGTTTGGGCAAGTTGTGGGGTAACCCTCGGCCCGCTCCGGGTCTCTGCCCGCTATTGTTTAGGAGGTTGGATCTACGGTATCCAATTCAACTTCCCCTTCAGGTTGGAAACCATTTTCGCGAAGCCGGAAGCAATGGCCGGCACTTAACCGAGGAGTTTTTGTGCAGCAGGTTCCTACCGAAGCCCCGTCCGGGTTTCAAAGTCTGGGGTTGAGCGCCCCCATGTTGAAGACGCTCGCCGCCGTCAATTACATCGACCCCAGCCCCATTCAGTTGGGCTTCATTCCCATCGCGATACAAGGGCTCGATTGCACTGGTCAGGCTCGTACTGGTACGGGCAAGACCGCCGCATTCGTGATCCCGATTCTCGAGCAACTCGATTTTTCCCAACTGGTGACGCAAGCCATCATCTTGACGCCCACGCGGGAACTGAGTGAGCAGGTGGCCGAGGAAGCACGCAAGTTGGCGGGGGAAAACTCGTTTCGCGTCGCCTGTTGCGTTGGTGGTCGCGAGATTCGTAAACAAATCGATGTGCTGAAACGTGGCGTCCACATTGTCGTCGGAACACCCGGCCGCGTGATTGACTTGATTAATCGTGGCTGCCTGAAACTCGACGACATTTCCATCGCCGTACTGGATGAAGCGGACCGGATGCTGGATATCGGGTTCCGTCCCGATATCGAAAAGATCCTGTCACGCTGTCCCACCGATCGGCAGACCCTGTTGCTGTCGGCCACGATGCCGGCCCCGGTGGAACGACTCGCCAAACGCTACATGCGCGATCCGCAACGGGTCGATTTATCAGGTGACAGCATTTCTGTCGAAGCGATTCAGCAGTATGTGGTCACGGTCGACGGGGACCGCAAGTTCCCGTTGCTGGTCCGTTTGCTGGGCCGCGAACGTCCGAAACAAGCAATCGTCTTTACGCGGACCAAACGTGGTGCCGATCAGGTTTATGCCCGCTTGGAACGGAGATTGCCAGGTGTGGCTGTCATCCACGGCGACCTGCCCCAGACGACTCGTGACCGAGTGATGAAGCATTTCCGCGACGGATCGATTCGTCTGCTGATCGCGACCGATGTCATGGGCCGCGGGATCGATGTCAGCGGGATCTCACACATCGTGAATTACGACGTGCCGGAATTCTGCGACGACTACGTCCACCGCATCGGTCGTACCGGCCGGCTCTGCTCAGGAACGCGTGGTGCCGCTTACACCTTCGTCACGCGTGAAGAAGGTCAGCAGCTCACGAACATCGAAAAGCGGACCGGCGTGTTGCTCGAAACCTATCAAGTGCCCGAATTTGAAGCCTATCGGCCGAAGAACGGTTTCTCTGGCCGGCCCTCCGGGGACCCTGGCAACACCGCATCCAACGGTCTTTCGCGCTATGACTTGTCGCCTGATGAAGCCGCTGGCGAAGTCGAGGCCCCTGCCCCGGCCAAGCAAAGCGCGTTGAATCCAGGCCGATCGGTGCGACGTTCGCCAACGCGGCGGAAGTCAACACCCGCCAAGGCTTAGTTATCCCACGAAGATAATTGGCCTGACCGTTGAGAAATCTTGAGACATCTCCGATCATTCAGTTGGTCGGAGATGTTTGCGTTTAACGGCATAAAAAGAGCGAGAACATGGCGGAACCCGTGTGGTATCAGGATGGGCTGGCATTTCAATGCACTGGCTGCGGTAACTGCTGTTCCGGCGATCCCGGAGTGGTGTGGGTCAATCCTGAAGAGCTCTTGCAGATTGCCGAATATGTGGGGCTGACCGAAACGGAAATGAAGCTGCGGCATACGCGGCGCGTCGGCAAACAGATCAGTCTGACCGAACGTGACAATGGCGATTGCTCATTCCTCGACAAGGGATCTCGGCGCTGCACGATCTATCCCGTTCGTCCCCAGCAGTGTCGTACCTGGCCGTTCTGGAATTCGAATCTGGAATCTCCCGAGGCTTGGGAAGAAGTGAAGCGCACCTGCCCGGGAGCTGGCCAGGGGAAGTTGGTTCAACTGGAAGAAATCCAACGCCAGGCAGCGATTGTGGATCTCTAGAGATGTGCCTGACCTACCGAACTATCACGGCATAAGTCCCATAGGTCCCATCCGTCTCATAAGTCCCATTCTTCAATGAACCCGATGCAATGACCGATCCGCGATTGAAGGCCGGCTTGCTGCAAATCTACGAAGACCTTGCCCAGGACTTGGCCCAGTTGGCTCCGGTGTGCGATCTCAGCGGACGCTGCTGTCGATTCAAAGAGTATGATCACCGACTCTACATTTCACGGACGGAGGCCGAGTTACTGCTCCAGGATGGTTTGCCCGTCGATGCCGTGATCAACGAAGACAACTGTCCGTTTCAGAAGGGACAACTCTGCACCGCCCGCGAGAAGCGGCCGTTTGGATGTCGCGTTTATTTTTGCGATCCCAAGTATGCGGGACAGGCCGAGATTCTCAGTGAGAAATATCTCGAACAACTGAGAGAGTTGCATCGCGAAACAGACACCGTCTGGGAGTACGGCGAACTGCATCTCTTCCTGCATGAAGCCGCGGCGCAGCGCGGTTTGTCCACGACTTCACACGGCACTTCAACCCCCGAAACATGAGTGTCACTCTGCGAGTTCAGCCGCTTCGGGTTTCTACAAGTAGCATTTGGGTTCAATGTTGCGCCATTCGCAGCTAACCGAAGTGTCAAGATCGATTCAAGTGAATATCTCAGCGGTGTTCACCCTTTAGATTCGGTAACTGACCGATTCACGTAAGTGATTGCTGTGAAATGAATTGAGGTGGATACTTCCGCATCATGAGGGCCTGCTGAAAAAGATTTCTCTTGACACTAAGTCCAAATTGGTTCTACACTTGGGACAGTTCAGCATGGCTCATTGGATGGGCTGGCTTTCGACACAGTTCGAGGGAGAATCCAGTCGTGACCAAAAAAGAAATCGTCAAAGCGATCTCTGAAGAGATTGGCCTGACCCAGTTGAAGACGAAGGATATCGTCCAGAAGACGTTCGACGCCATCGTCGAAACATTGGTCGCGGACGGCCGCATCGAGTTGCGGAACTTCGGTGTGTTCGAGGTCAAAAAGCGTGCTGCTCGCAAGGCGCGCAACCCGCGAACCGGCGAGAAAGTCTTCGTCGCTGAGAAGTTCGTGGTGACTTTTAAGCCGGGCAAAGAGATGGAAGAAAAGGTCCGTCTGCTGGAAGAAGCCGCCGCTCGTGAAGCCCAAGCCCGGCATGCTGCCGAGGCGGGTCCGACTGGTGGCTCGACCGCAGCTCCCGCGCCCGCTGTTGAAGCCCCTGCTCCTTCAACTTACATTCCCCCGTCGACGGTGGGTACCTTATAAGTTGATACTGGATTGATCGAACGAAACCCGACGCACAGTCGGTGCTTGATGCATATCCCGGTTCCTGTTTGGAACCGGGTTTTTTTATGCCTGGTGGTTTGCCCCAGTTGATTCGTCGTTCAACGACAGAGGGGACCAAAAGGACTCAAAGGACAAAAGGGACCTAAATGAAACCGTCGCATCGGACATTGCACATACTTTTTGTCCCTTTGGTCCTTTCCGGCCCTTTCAGCAGTCCACCGCAGAATGTCTGCGTTAAATGGGGGCTTTGGGTTGTTTTTTTGCGACTCATTCGGCAGCACGATCCCTTTTTTCGATAAAATCATTCAAGGCGTTAAAGTTTACCTACTCGGCAAGTCGATCACTCACTGTGGATGCACTTTATTCGCAAATGGTGCCCACTCAGCTACAGGTCGTGATTCTGAAGCTGTTCCCACTTTGACTGAAAGCCGGACGTTGAACGTCACTTCAGAACTCGACCCCATCCCCTCCGACTCCGCCGGGAGACTTGCGATGCGTAGGTTTTTACTCTGTACCCTGCTGCTGGCCATGGCCTCCTTGAATGTGGGATGTGTCATGCCGATTTACTCGTCACAGCCAGCAATCCGGGCCAGACAACTGATCTTCACGTCTGAAGGTTTACGACACATCCCCGAAATCTGGGAACGTGTCTGGGCCTTGGAACTCCCCGATCTGGCGACTCCCTACCGTACACACGGCGGTATTATCTAAGCCATTGTTTCGTGAGCCTGTGCCGCATCATCGGCGGCGCAGAGCTTGCTGAAGCGAGATCAAAACGGACCTTCCGGACTGTCTTGGGCAGATCGGAAGGCCCGTTAATGCTTGCGCTGTACGCTGTGTGAATGGACGTAAGGCATTCGGTCAATAGCATGATAAAGTGCATCAACTTCAGATTTGCGTTGAGATCGAAATCGCCTTCGTAGGCGAGCGTCCGGCGTAAGCCGGATGGTTGTTAGCGACTCACTGCAATCGGAGGCCGTCGAAGTCAGACAAATTTCGCACAAATGGTTTGAATTACGGTTGAATGTTGCCTAAACCGCATAAAAACCATCCGGCTGTACGCCGGACGCTCGCCTCGATATGCGGATCACTTCGTGATCGCGCAAATTTGCTTCGGGCTTAGATCGTGTCCTACCGGCCGTCGCCGGGGACCACGTTGAATTTAATTCGCGAGATGCCGACTTTGGCACATTCCACCAGCAGCGGTTCCACCAGTTCGTAGGGGACTCGCTTATCGGCCCGCAGGCGGATTTCCAGCTCCTGGTCGGACTTCTCGTTTCCTGCCGGCCGGATCTGAGTGGCAAAATCGGCGATCGTGACGAGTTGGCCGCCAATCAGGAGTTGCCCCTGGGCAGTGACCGTCACGACAATTCGCCGCGGCGATTCCGGTGCATTGAATGTGCCTCCCGCCGCCTTCGCCAGTTGAATCGCTTCCTGGTTCTCGGAACCTGACAGGTGGCTGGCGACGAGGAAAAAGATGATCAACAGGAAGACAATGTCGATCATCGGCGTCAGGTTGAACTGCACGCCATAGCTGCGGGCTTGTGACGGAATCTTCATTGCTGGTGGGCCTCGGGAGGCTGGATGTCTATTGCCGTAAGATATGGCAACTGGCCGGCAGCGAACAGGGCACACGGGAGCCAAGTATGGTTTACTTTCGTCCCTTTTGTCCTTTCTGTCCCTTTAATGCTGAAGTGACAGAAAGGACACAAAGGACGTAAAACAACAGCCCGGCGACCAAATGGTTGCCGGGCTGCTGAAGTTCGATTGCTTGTCGTGCCATCCGCGAAATTACTCGCTGGCCTGGTTTCCGACGGGCAGTTTGTCTTGCACGTCCCACGCCAGCCCCAGCTTCTTCAACGTCCAGATCACCATGTAGGTGGGATCGATTTCGTGCGGACGATGGCCATGCCGGGCCAATCGCTGATGAGCGTGGTGGTTGTTGTGCCAGCCTTCGCCGTAACTCAACACGGCGACCCACCACAGATTGCGCGAACGGTCCGAGGTGTGGTAGTTGCGGTAGCCCCAGATGTGTGTGGCCGAGTTCACAAACCATGTTGAATGGTAACAGGCCACCGTGCGAGCACACATGCCCCACAGGAAGAACGACAGCCCTTGATTGAAGACGTAGTGACCGAACAAGTACAGCCCCACACCGACAATCGGAGCAAACAGCGGGAAGATCCGATCCATGAACCGTTGCACCGGATCCTTGTACAGATCGGGAGCCCAGCGCTTGAAGTGAGCGATGCACTTATCACGGGGGACATTCGGGTAGAACCACAACATGTGCGACCAGAAGAAACCGTCGTTCGGTGAATGTGGATCCCCTTCCTGATCGGACAAGGCATGGTGCTTGCGATGATTGGCGACCCACATCAGCGGGCTGCCTTCTGCCGACAACATGCCGCACATCGAGAAGAAGTATTTCACGGGCCGCGCCACTTGCATGCTGCTGTGAGTCAACAGGCGATGGAAGCCCAGGGTGATTCCCAGGCAGGCGGTCACAAAGTGCAGGAACAGGAAAGTGAAAAACGCGGCCCAGGTGAAGTGCCACAACGCCACCACCGCGCCGATGTGCATCCCGATCATCCACAAGGTCACCGGCCAGTCGACGCCGTCGGGGAAATGCTTCTTCCAACCGGTCGACAGTGAAGCGGGCTTGATCGATCTCACCGGGGCGGCATGCAGTTGCGGAGCGACTAACGGCTGATCCAGTACACCGGGCAGATCGAGGACGGCTGCGTCGGCTCCGCCGGCTGCCAGATCGATCGGTCGCTCGGGATTCGGAACTATTTCTGATTCGTGATGCATTCGTAAACACTCCTGAGTGCAGAAGTCGGCGGCCAGCCTTCCCGTCTCTGCGAGAACTTACCGGCCACTGAGGTCATGGCTGCAGGAATACTAGGCGATGCACGAAAATCAATTGTCACAGGACTGTCAAAGTTGAGTCAAATCTATGCGACTATCCGAAGTTTTTTCTCGCTGCGTCACGAACTAGGACGGGTGTATCGATCGTAGAGGGCGACGCATTGCGATTCGACGCCGTTCCGGCCACAATTTGCGTCTGACCCAGGTGAGCCGCGAGCCGTCAGGCCCCGGATGAAACTGTACTGACAGAAAAATGGTACGACAGAAAGATTGTGCCAGTCGATTCACTCGACGGATTGGTCTTCATTTTTCTGTCGTACCATTTTTCTGTCAAAAAACGATCCCTTACGACCACGGGAATTCCGTTACCCGGCTCAGCTGTCTGAGATTCCTCATACATAGAAAGTCACCCTCATGGATTCCCTGAAAACGCGGCTGGCTCGTGGTGAGAGCGTCAATGTGTGTGCCTTGGGACGCGTGTTTCACTACAACCTGATCCAGATGCTGGGGGTGCATGGTGGTTTTCAGGGGGTCTGGTTTGACATGGAGCACGTCGGAAACTCGATCGAAAACCTGGAAATCGGGACCACGGCGGCTCGGGCCGCGGGATTGGACAGCTTCGTGCGTCTGGCTCCGACGGACTACGCCGCGTTTTCACGCAGCCTGGAATGTGGTGCCAGCGGTGTCATGGCGGCCCAGGTGCGTTCGGCCCAGGAAGCCGAGCAGATCGTGCGCTGGTGCAAGTTCTATCCGCTCGGCAATCGCGGTCTGAACAATGGCGGCTATGACGCCGGGTTCGGCAAGCTGGGCCTGGCGGAATACTGTGAAAAAGCCAATCGCGAGACGCTGGTCATCGTGCAGATTGAAACTGCCGATGCGGTGGCCGACTGCGAGGCCATCGCCGCAGTGCCGGGTGTCGACATGTTATTCATGGGACCGGCTGACTTGAGCCAAAATCTGGGGGTGGCGGGGGACTTCTTCAATCCCAAGTGCATCGCAGCCATGGACCAGATTTCCGCCGCCTGTGCCCGGGCCGGGAAAACCTGGGGCGTCGTGACGGTCAATCAGCAGTACGCCAATCTGTGCCGCGAGAAGGGCTGCCGGATGTTTTCACCGGCGAATGATGTGAAGTTGATCAACGCGGGAATCAACGCAATCAAGCAGGGATATCCGGATTTGTTTGGGGCGAAGTGAATGTGGCGTGAGCCAGTATGGACCTGTCCCTTTCTCTTCCGCGTCTCCCGAACTCAGGGTGAAAAAAGGGCATTGCGTCGTGGAGCGACATCCGAAGGTAGCCGTGGGTTTCAACCCACGGATTCGAGGTGATATTCCATCGTCTCGTCGCGGAGCGACGATTGAACCGGTGATTGTTGGATGGGCATTGCGTGTGATCGTCTCGTCGTACGACCCCGATCAATCGTCGCTCCGCGACGAAATCCATTGACGCGATTCTCAACCGTGGGTTGAAACCCACGGCTAGTGCGTTTGTAAGTGTGTTTTGTCAGAAAGGTGTAAGTCCTTTTCAAGTAGACGCTCTCCGGCTTGTAGCCGTCCGAAACTGCGTCGCCGCGAGGCGGGGTGGGGAGCATCGGGAGGCGAACGG
>CAMAVF010000192.1 GCA_945861445.1 Planctomicrobium piriforme
CTAATTAAACTTCCAAGCTTCACGACTCACTGCGACTGACTGAGCAACAACTTACTGCGGAGCTTCCACTTCAGCCCTGGGCGGCTTTCGCAACTGGTCCAAGGCACCCTTCGTCAACACCAACTGCCGTTGGTGCAGCAACACATAGGCATTCAAGTCTGCCGCTGTCGACACAGCCACTTCCTGAATGTTGCGAGCCGACTTCACCAGCACCGGGCTGTGTGTATCGACTGCCAGCAGACAGGTGCGATCCGAAACACCCAACGCCTTTAAAGCATTCACAACGGTCTTTGTCTTCGGCTCCGAGACAGCCCACGCATCCACCAGGGTCACCTGGTCGTCCTGGAACTTGCTCAACAGAGCCATCCGGGTCGCGAGCTGAATCGCCTTCCGCGGCAATTGATAGCGCCACTCACGAGGTACCTTCGCAAACGCGTGTCCGCCACCGCGACGAATGGGGCTCCGCTTCGGGCCCATACGAGCCCGGCCAGTGCCCTTTTGTTTGTACAGTTTCTTCGTACTACCGACGATTTCACCACGCGACCGCGAACGAGCAGTCCCCACGCGGCGATTCGCCTCGTACATCACAACCACATCATGCAGTAACTGCTTGTTCACACCCGAAGCGATCTCATTCAGATCGAGCTCGTAGGTGCCAACTTGCTGTCCGGCTTGATTATGAACTGGCAACGATACCATTATCTCATACCCTGTTACGGCAACCCCGAAAGACCGCCATTAATCGCACCTGTAGGATGGGCACTTCTGCCCGTCGTCTTGTTGCACCGGGTTGTCACACCACGCGGCAACAGCCGGCCTACCAAACTTACTAGCCCAACTTGTTCGTCTTACGAATGATCACGTATCCGCCGTTCGCACCGGGAATTGCCCCGCGAACCAGGATGACGTTGTTTTCGGGATCAATCTGCACGACATCCAGGTTGCGAATCGTGGCCTGGGAATTTCCCCACCGGCCCGACATCCGCTTCCCCTTCTTAATCTTGCCGCTGAATCCGCGGTTGGTCGAGTGAGCTGCCACTGAACCTGGGGCACGGTGACTGCGCTGCACACCGTGACTAGCGCACATACCACCGAATCCGTGCTGTTTCATAACACCGGCGAAACCGCGACCCTTAATGGTCCCGATCACGTCGACTCGCTTGATTTCACTAAACAGCTCGACCGTCAACTTTTGACCGACAGCATGATCAACCGTCTCGCCATCTGTGCGAAATTCGCGAACATAACGCTGCGGCTCACAATCCGCCTTCTTGAGCAACTCAATACCAGCACCCGAGCGAGCCTTGGCTCGCTTGCTGCCGATATCAGCCACATGACCACGCTCAGCCCGACTCGCCAGGCGACGCGGCTTATCCAGGAACCCTAACTGCACCGCTTCATAGCCATCGCGATCCATCGTACGGACCTGCAATACCACGCACGGACCAGCCTGAATCACAGTCACGGGCAGCAACTTGCCATCCGCGCTGTAAACCTGAGTCATCCCAACTTTGCGGCCTAATAATCCAACTGGCATAATAGCTTATTCCAATACAACCCGCTCTTTTGCGGCTGTTCCGGCAATCATTGATCGACGACAATTCACCGGCGCCGAAAAAAATCGAGAGCCGCGTCTTGCTGGCGCGACTCATCGCCTAACTCAGTTGCCATTTGGCAGCCCCGGTCGCTTGAATCCAAGTCGACTGGAGATTGACGTCCCTGCGAAACTCAGTTTCCGCCTGCCGAAGCCTTGATCTTAATATCCACACCGGCCGGCAGCGAGAGCTTGTTCAAAGCATCGATCGTTTTGCCTGTCGGTTGCATAATGTCAATCAAACGCTTATGCGTCCGGATCTCAAACTGCTCACGGGACTTCTTGTCAATGTGAGGGCTACGCAGCACTGTGTAGCGTTCAATACGCGTGGGCAATGGAATCGGCCCATGCACAATTGCACCGGTCCGCTTCGCAGTGTCCACGATCTCCAGCGCCGACTGGTCGAGCACTGAGTGGTCATACGCTTCCATGCGAATTCGGATTCGTTCTTGCTTTTTCCCTGCCACGCTACGCTACCTTCTTCAAACAGATTCTAGTGCTCGCCGTCTTCGGGCGAACCCCGAATTCTTTGTTCCTGTCGTCTGCATTCGACAGAAGTGGAAAGCCCGCGATGTTACCGGTCCGGATGCCACATGTCAACGCTCTTGGCTCGTCAATTCCGCAAATTCACCAAGAACCAGATCGAGATCTGTTACCCGGCAAAGTCGCATTCCGCAGCTCCGATTGGTGCATCAATTCACCAGAACTGCGCAATTCACCTAACCCATTATCTTTGGCATCGATGGGAGGGTGAGGCTCCTGCCGAACCGCCTGGTCCTTCGACGGCCGCCAGACTTAACGGTTCGGCAGGAGCCTCACCCTCCCGTCAATTTCGCAAAGCTGCTGACTGACCCGCGAGTTGTCCTGCCACTACTCCCCCAGCATCTCTTTGAGCACTTCCGGGGGCGCCGTGTCGTACTTGAGAGGCTCCATCGAATAGGACGCACGGCCCTGTGACAGACTGCGCACCTGCGTGGAATACCCAAACATCTTGGCCAGCGGGACTTCCGCCTCGATGACATGGAGTTCATCAAGACGTTCCGTATTGAGAATCGACGCTTTTCTCGCTAACAAATCTGATTGAATGTTGCCCAGAAACTCTTCTGGAGTCACGACTTCGAGCTTCATAATCGGCTCGAGCAACACCACCCCCGCCTGTTGCAGCCCCTTGCGGACTGCATCGACTGCCGCCGCCTGGATGGCCACGTCGGTCGTTTCAATCTGGCTATAATCGGCATCAAGGATGGTAAACTTCACTTGGGTCAGCGGACATCCCAACTGACCACAACCACGAGATTCATCCGAGATTGCCTGTTCTAACACGGCCGTCAACTCCTTGGGGAGCGTATTCGGCTTCAGCTTATTTTCCACCTTCAGCGGTTCATCCCCCTGGTAGGGTTCGACCCGCAATTTCACTCGGCCGGTCTGCGTCACCCCCACCGCCTGGCGATGGAAGACTCCCTCGGCTTCGGTCGATTTCGCAATGGTTTCGCGGTAGCTGACTCGAGGTTTGTGAACTCGAACCTTCAACCCGTAATCACGCTCCATCCGATGGCGAATCACTTCCAAATGCAATTCACCCATCCCGCTGATCGTCGTCTGTCCATTCTCCTCTTCCCTGGTCCGGAAGGTGGGATCCTGTTTCGACAACATCTTCAGCGTTTCGGACAGCTTTTTCCGCTCGGCACTCGAATCGGGTTCCACCACCATCGAAATCACGGTGTCTGGGAACGTGATGCTTTCCAGGGCGATCGGATGATTGGCTTCACACAGCGTGTCGCCCGTCACCACTTCCTTGGGTCCCACGATCCCCACAATACTGCCTGGCCCCGCTTCGTCAATCTTCTCTTTATGCGACGCTTGCACATTCCAGAGCTGGCTGACCAATTCCTTTTTGCCCGTCCGCGGACACAACATGCGTGACCGGCTATTCAACACTCCCGAATAGATCCGAATGAAGCACAATTCCCCATGCGCGTCCGCCACAATCTTGAACACGAGCCCGCAAAATGGCTCCTTGTCAGACGTCTTGCGAACTTCAGGCTCGGTCTTCTTCGGATTCGGGTTCGTTCCGGTGACCGGTGGTCGATCCAGTGGACTCGGCAAGTAATGCACCACGGCATCCAACAATGGCTGGACGCCGATGTAATTCAATGAAGCACCGCACAGCACCGGCTGCACCTGCCCCTCAATGGTCGCTTTCCGCAGCAGTGCGTAAATCGTCTCGACGGGCAGATCATCGGTTTCCATGTAGGTCGTCAGGGCTTGTTCGTCCTGCATCCCTACAAAGTCGAGAATCTGCCGCCGTGCTGCTTCCGCTTGCTCCCGATACGCTTCCGGGATCTCGCGGGTCTCAATCACTTTCCCCTGGCTGGCCGGATCGAAATACAGGGCCTGCCGGGTAATGACATCAATGATCCCCTCAAACGAATTCGAACTCGGCGGCGAACCAGCCCCAATCGGGATCTGAATCGCCAGCGGATTCCCCCTCAGTCGCGTCTTGATCTGATTCAAGACTCGCCCGAAGTCCGCCCCGACCCGGTCCATCTTGTTGATGAAGCAGATGCGTGGCACGTTGTATTTGTTGGACTGTCGCCAGACCGTTTCGCTTTGGGCTTCAACCCCTTCGCGAGCACTGAAAATGACAATGCTGCCGTCCAGCACCCGCAGGCTGCGTTCGACTTCGGCCGTGAAATCCACGTGGCCCGGGGTGTCGATAATGTTGATTGTGGCATCTCGCCACTGACACGAGACGGCCGCCGAATAAATCGTAATGCCGCGTTGTTGTTCTTCGGGATCGAAGTCTGTTTCGGTGGTGCCGTCGTCGACATCACCCATCCGGTGCGAGGCCCCGGTGTAGTACAGAACGCGCTCGGTGGTCGTCGTCTTTCCGGCATCAATATGGGCGATAATGCCGATATTTCGAATATTTTGTATGTCGGAAGACATGATGCGCGCCTTCGGCGAAATCCTAATGTCTAATTGCCTAATGACTAAAATGAGGAATCTAAAGCGACCCGAGCACCATCAACCGTGGTGGTCGGTATTACCATTTTAGACATTAGTCATTAGTCATTCTTTCCACTCCCTACAAAAGCCGACCGCGAGCGGTATAACCGCTCGCGGCTGGTAATTGAATTCATTGCTGACACCGGCAGTTTAGAACGCGAAGTGCGAGAACGCACGGTTCGCGTCGGCCATACGGTGAACTTGATCCCGCGTGGTCATCGCCGCACCTTCACGCTTGAACGCACCGACCAGCTCGTCCGCCAGACGCTGGTGCATCGGACGGCCCTTCTTGCCACGGCAAGCCCCCAGAATCCAGCGAATCGCCAGCGTTTGCTGACGCTTCGAGTCGACCGGCGTCGGCACCTGGTAGTTGGCACCACCAACCCGACGTGATCGGACTTCGATCTGCGGCTTCACGTTTTCAATCGCGGTATGGAACACTTCCGACGGATCAACATCCGGCAGTCGCTTGTGAACGAGATCCATGGCGTCGTAGAACACCGTCATCGCGATGCTCTTCTTGCCATCGTGCATCAGGCAATTGACGAACTTGGACACCAGCCGTGATCCATACCGAGGATCCGGCTTGAGTTGCGTGCTACTGGCGGTAAACTTCGTGGCCATCTCTCGCTACACCCTATCAAGTCAAAATTTCCAACCGTCTGTATGCTGCCACCGCGTCGTTGCTAAAGCCATCCAATTCAGATCACCACCGGCGATCTGGACCGATTACTTCTTACCCTTTTTGGTACCGTAACGACTACGGGCTTGTTTACGAGTATTCACGCCCAACGTATCGAGCACACCACGGATGATGTGATAACGTACACCGGGCAAGTCACGGACACGGCCGCCACGCACGAGCACAATCGAGTGTTCCTGCAGGTTGTGGCCTTCGCCCGGGATATAAGCGGTGATTTCCTTCTTGTTCGACAAGCGAACACGGGCCACCTTACGCAAAGCCGAGTTCGGCTTTTTCGGGGTGATCGTCTTCACCTGTAGGCAAACACCCCGTTTGAACGGGCAAGACTCCAGCACGGGACTCTTGGAACGATTCTTCTGTTGCACGCGCGGCTTGCGCACCAATTGATTGATCGTGGGCATTGTTCCAACCTACGGAGGGTGACCGGGGAATGCCCCCCAGCCACTTTTGGATAATCGTATGCATTTCGCGCCGACCAAGGCCGCTCGCGAAGGAATCAGGCACTCTAACGTCGACGGAGTGCGAAGTCAAGCTTGTGAATCAACACGATTCACTCGCTGATTCGACCAATTCCCCGTCATTCTTCACGCATTTTGCCGTGTTCTGGGCAAATTGCCGGTCAAAATCAGCCGCTGGGCGCTAGCCCACGGTTCCTAACTACTTCCGACCTGCTTTTCACGTTAACCGGGGCTAGCGCCCTGCGGCTGATTGAGCTTTTCGGCTCTGATCGATCGCAGTGGTTTGTCAGTCGCCCCTTGCTATCAGCTCGTCGTCCCGACTCAGAGAGTCAGGCTACAAACTACTCGGCTTCCAACGCCGCCGCTGCACGCGCTGCCCGGGCGGCGTCCGCTCCACGGCTTTCGTTCAGCAACACTGATCGGGCCGCCAGCATCCGTTCTTTTTCCGCCTGCAATTCGACCAACGCCTCCGGACGAATCCGGACTTCTGCTTCCTGGTGAATCTTGAAACCTGTACCAGCCGGGATCAAGTGGCCCAGGATCACGTTCTCCTTCAGCCCCACCAGGTTGTCGATCTTGCCGGCCAGGGCCGCCTCGGTCAACACCTTGGTGGTTTCCTGGAAGCTCGCGGCCGAGATAAAGCTTTCGCTCTGCACGGCTGCCTTGGTGATTCCCAACAGTTGCGTGCTGGCCTGGGCAGTTCGCGGACGAGTACTCGTCGCCTGCTTGCCCCCCATCGCTGCCACCTGGGCGTTCACTTCTTCCAGCGTCCCCTTCGGCACGATGTCGTTCTCGGTGAACTCCGTGGCACCCGGATCCACAATCTTCGCACATTCCAGCAACGCCTGATTGATCCGGCGGAACTCGAACTTGTCGATGATGATCCCCGGCAGCATCGTCGTGTCGCCGACCTTGTCGACACGCACCTTACGCAGCATCTGCGAGATCACGATTTCGATGTGCTTATCGTCGATTTCCACGCGTTGAGCACGATACACATTCTGCACTTCACGCAGCAGGTATTGCTGGACGGCTTCTTCGCCGCTGACTCGCAGAATATCGTGCGGCACCAGCGGACCATCGACCAGCGGGTCGCCCGCCTTGACGATGTCGCGAGCATGCACTCGCAAGTGCTTGCCATGCGGGATCACGTGTTCCTTCTCGGTCCCGTTCCCCTTCACGTTGATGACGCGCTTGCCACGTTTCTTCTCGGCAACGATTTCAATCTCACCGTCGATTTCCGAGATAATGGCCGGTTCCTTGGGCTTCCGAGCTTCGAACAGTTCGGTCACGCGCGGCAGACCACCGGTGATGTCCTGGGTACCACCGCTTTCACGCGGCGTCTTGGCCAGCACCGTACCAGCCGTCACCTGCATGCCACGATCAACTTCGATATTGGCACGTTCCGGCAGGTAGTAGAAGTCGAGGATCTTGCCGGTGCCGTCTTCGAGGATAATCTGCGGATGCAGATCGCCCTTGCTTTCGACAACCGTCCGGCGGGTGTAACCGCTGGCATCCGTCTCCGAGCGAATCGAGTCGCCTTCGACGCATTCTTCCAGGCGGACCTTACCACCGACTTCGGCCAGAATCGGCACGGAGTGAGGATCCCAGGTACACAGCACCTTGCCCGGGGCCACCGTTTCATTTTCGGCCACCATCAGACTGGCACCGTTGGGAATCGTGAACTTTTCGATTTCACGATCCTTGTTGTCGACCAGCGTGATCTCACCGTTTCGGGCGAGCACGACGTTCTTGCCATCGGCGTTCACGACCGAGCGAATACGGGCGAAGCGAATCTTACCGGCCCGCTTGGCCTTGTAGTCGCTTTCTTCCATTTCGTGCTGAGCCGCACCACCGATATGGAACGTACGCATCGTCAACTGCGTACCCGGTTCACCGATACTTTGAGCCGCGATGATGCCGACCGCCATACCCTCTTCCACCAGCGAACCGGTGGAAAGATCCATCCCGTAACACAGCCGGCACAGGCCGAGCGTCGCTTCGCACGTCATCGGGCTGCGCACCTGGATTTTCTCCAGGCCCAGCGTCTGAATCTTGCGAGCGATATCGACCGTGATCAATTCGCCTTCCCGCACGATGACTTCATCGGTGATCGGGTTGACGATGTTCGTCCGGCTGACGCGGCCACGAATGGCGTCCAGCAAGCTCACTTCGACCTTTTCACCACGGTACACAACACCGCGGGTAATCCCCTGGGTCGTGCCGCAGTCATGGGTCGTGATGACCATGTTCTGGCAGATGTCGGCCAGCTTACGAGTCAGGTAACCCGAGTCGGCCGTCTTCAATGCCGTATCGGCCAGACCCTTACGGGCACCGTGCGTCGAACTGAAGTATTCGAGCACTGACAGGCCTTCACGGAAGTTCGCCTTAATGGGCGTTTCGATGATTTCGCCACTCGGCTTCGCCATCAAACCACGCATACCGGCCAACTGACGAATCTGTTCCTGACCACCACGAGCACCGGAGTGCGCCATGAGGAAGATCGGGTTGACGTAAGCCCCGCCATCGCGGACGTCATTCTCGAGCATCACCATCATGGCCTCGGTGATCTCTTTGCGGACGTGAGTCCACTTATCGAGCACCTTGTTGTAACGTTCCTTGTCGGTGATGATGCCCTTCTCGAACAGCTTCTGCAGTTGCAGAACTTCCTTCTCGGCATCGTTGATGATCTTGGTCTTGTGCTGCGGCGTGATGAGGTCGCTCGAACCGAACGACAACCCGCTGCGGGTCGATTCGCGGAATCCGAGTTCCTTCATGCGGTCCAGCAACGCAATCGTTTCGCGGCGACCCAACTGCAGGTAGCAGTCGGAAATGACACCGGCCAGATCCTTGCTCTTCATCGTCATGTTGTAGAACGACATCGAGGCATTCACGATGTCATTGAACAGCACGCGACCGACAGTCGTCAGGATCAGCCCGCCCTGCTTGTAGGTATCGGCACCTTCGCCCTTAACAGTCTTGTCCTTGGGCAAACGCACCTTGACCTTGGCGTGCGTATCGACCTTCTTCGAGGCGTAGCACATCATCAGCTCGTGCGGGTTCGAGAAGATCATGCCCTCGCCCTTACGGCCTTCCTTCGACAATGTGACATAGTAACAACCCATCACGATGTCTTGTGACGGACTGATGATCGGAGCACCGTTCGCCGGGCTGAAGATGTTGTTCGTCGACATCATCAGCGTGGTCGCTTCGACCTGGGCCTCGATCGACAATGGCAGGTGGACGGCCATCTGATCACCGTCGAAGTCGGCATTGAAGCCCTTGCACACCAGCGGGTGAATGCGGATGGCGTTCCCTTCGATCAGTGACGGCTCGAAGGCCTGAATACCCATGCGGTGCAGAGTCGGGGCACGATTCAGCAACACGGGGTGATTCTTGATCACTTCATCGAGGATATCCCACACCTCTTCGTCTTTGCGCTCCAGCATCCGCTTGGCGCTCTTGATCGTATCGGCGTGCCCCAGTTCCTTCAGTCGGCGAATGACGAACGGCTGGAACAGTTCCAACGCGATCTTCTTGGGCAAACCGCACTGGTGCAGCTTGAGCTCAGGACCGACGACGATGACCGATCGCGCCGAGTAGTCGACGCGCTTACCGAGCAGGTTCTCGCGGAACCGGCCTTGCTTACCCTTGATCATGTCGGTCAAGGATTTCAGCGGACGATTCGAAGAACCGAGCACCGGTCGCTTGCAACGGTTGTTGTCGAACAGGGCGTCGACCGACTGCTGCAGCATGCGTTTTTCATTACGCACAATGACTTCAGGCGCATTCAGATCAACCAGCTTCTTTAAGCGGTTATTCCGGTTGATGATGCGGCGATAGAGATCGTTCAGATCGCTGGTCGCGAAGTTACCCGAATCGAGCAACACGAGCGGACGCAAGTCGGGGGGAATGACCGGGATCACGTCCAGGACCATCCACTCGCACTTGTTGTCGCTGTCGCGCAACGCTTCGGTAATCTTCAACCGCTTGATGAGCTCTTTCAGCTTCTGCTGGCTGGCAGTCGTCTTCAGCTCTTCACGCAGCTTGACCGACAGCTCGACCAGGTTGAGCTTCATCAAGAGCTTCTTGACGGCCTCGGCGCCCATGTCGATTTCGAAGCTGGTTTCGCCGTACTTCGCCCGGGCCTGCCGCGCTTCTTCTTCGGTCAGCAACTGGTTTTCACGCAGCGGCGTATCACCGGGATCGATGACAACATAGTCCTGGAAATAGATGACCTTTTCCAGGCTGGTGGTCTTCATATTGAGCAGCGCGCCAAGGCGGCTGGGCATCGATTTGAAGAACCAGATATGGACGACAGGCGCGGCCAGTTCAATGTGGCCCATGCGCTTGCGGCGGACGCGGCTATGCGTCACCTTGACGCCGCAGCGGTCGCAGATCATCCCCTTGTACTTCATGCCGCGATACTTGCCGCACGCACATTCCCAGTCCTTTTCCGGCCCGAAAATGCGCTCGCAGAACAGACCGTCACGCTCGGGGCGATAGGTCCGGTAGTTAATCGTTTCCGGCTTCTTCACTTCGCCAAACGACCAGCTGCGAATATCGTGCGGGCTCGCAAGCCCGATCTTGATCGCGCCGTAATCGTTTACCCGATCATAAGTGGTTTCGGCAACACTCACGTCACACGCTCCTTCCGATGCGGGATGGAGGAAATTTCTGTGCGGAAGAAACTTCCGATTGTCTTGGCTTTTATATTTCGACACCGTAGGCCGGACAGGAATGTCCGGCCTACGGCTGCTAAAAATCTCAGATCTAATGGTCCGCGTATCAACTCAATACAAGCAACTGAAGACTCTGGCGACGAACTATGTCGCCGCTGCGGCTTGCACCGACAATGTCGGAGTCCCCGCCTTCTCCAATTGCAGATTCAACGCCAACCCGCGAATTTCGTTGTTCAACACGTCGAAGCTGGCCGGGGTGCCCGCTTCCAACGAATTTTCGCCCTTGACCATCGATTCGTAAATCTTGGTACGACCTTCGACGTCGTCGCTCTTCACGGTCAACAGTTCTTGCAAAATGTAAGCCGCCCCATAAGCTTCCAGGGCCCACACTTCCATTTCCCCGAACCTCTGACCACCGAACCGCGCCTTACCACCCAGCGGTTGCTGCGTGATCAGCGAGTACGGCCCGGTCGCCCGAGCGTGAACCTTGTCGTCCACCAAGTGGTGCAGCTTCAACATGTAGATGATGCCGACCGTCGACTTCTGCTCGAACGATTCGCCCGTGCGGCCGTCGAACAACGTGATCTTGCCGTCTTCCGGCAGACCCGCTTCCGCCAGCGTCGCCCGAATTTCTTCAGCCGACGCACCGTCGAACACCGGGCACTTGCATTGGAAGCCCAACGCCTTCGCGGCCCAACCAAGGTGTGTCTCGAGAATCTGACCCACATTCATACGCGACGGCACGCCCAGCGGGTTCAGGATGATATCCACCGAGGTCCCGTCCGCCAAGTAAGGCATATCCTCAACCGGCAAAACCTTCGAGATCACACCCTTGTTACCGTGCCGACCGGCCATCTTGTCGCCGACGGAAATCTGTCGTTTCGACGCCACGTACACCTTGACCATCTGCAGCACGCCGCTCGGCAATTCGTCACCGCGCTTCATCGTGTTGAGCACATGGTCGCGAGCATCCAGAGCGTTCTCGACCTGACCCCAGCGTTCTTTGATCACCAGGGCGACGGCCGACTTCTTCTGCGGGCTGCGGATGTCGAATTTCTCGTAACGATGCATGAACTCCTGAGCGTAAATGGCGACCGGATGGTCTTCCTTGATCGTCTTCAGCTCTTGACCTTCATCGTTCTTGAGGGGCTCGCCGAGCGCCTTTTCGAAGTCCTTCAGGAATTCACGGAAGGCTGCGGCCAGCTTGGCATTGCCTTCGTCTTCCGCCGTCTTCAATTCCCCTTCAAACTTCTTGCGATCGGCTTCCGACAAGCTCATCCGACGCGAGAACTTCTGGGTATCAATGACGATCCCTTCGATACCGCTGGGAACTTCCAGCGATTCGTTCTTCACGTCTTCGCCTGCCCGGCCGAAGATCGCATGCAGCAGCTTTTCTTCCGGCGTCAGTTCCGACTTGGCCTTCGGCGATACCTTGCCGACCAGGATGTCACCCGGCTCGACCCGCGTACCGACCGCGACCACGCCGTCTTCACCAAGATGCCGCAGGGCCTTCTCGCTGACGTTCGGAATGTCTCGCGTAAACTCTTCACGCCCCAGCTTGGTCTCACGAATTTCCACGTCGAATTCATCGATATGAATCGACGTATAGACGTCTTCCTGGACCAGTCGCTCGGACAGGATAATCGCATCTTCGAAGTTGAAGCCTTCCCACGACATGAAGGCCACCAGGACGTTGCGTCCCAAGGCCAGTTCACCATCATGAGTCGCCGCCGAGTCACACAGGACCTGGCCCTTCTTCACCTTCTGACCAATATGAACCAGTGGCTTTTGATTCAGACAGGTCCGTTCATTGAGTCCCGTGTATTTGCGGAGCTGAATCCGGTGCCCGTCCAATTCGATCCAGTTGGCATCGACATAGGTCACGGTCGCGTCGCGATCAGCTCGCAGCAACATGCCCGAGTTCTCGGCCACCGCACGTTCCAGACCCGTCCCAACCAGCGGAGCTTCCGTCACCAGCAACGGCACAGCCTGGCGTTGCATGTTCGAGCCCATGAGTGCCCGGTTGGCGTCGTCATGCTCGAGGAACGGAATCAAACCGGCCGACACGCCCACCATCTGACAGGTCGCGATGTCGACGTACTGCACCTGCTTCGACGGAATCAATGTGAAGTCCGCCTGGAACCGAGCCAGCACGCGTTCGTCACGGAACTTGCCACCCTCGATTGGCGTATCCGCAGGAGCGACATACACGTCTGATTCTTCATCGGCCCGCAACCACTGCACTTCGTCCAGCACCTTGCCGTCAGCACACTTGCGGTACGGGGAAATCAGGAACCCGAACTGGTCGACACGAGCGTAAATACTCAAGCTCGAAATCAGACCGATGTTCGTACCTTCAGGCGTTTCGATCGGGCAAATACGACCGTAGTGCGAAATATGGACGTCACGCACTTCGAAGCCAGCACGCTTCCGATTCAAACCGCCCGGCCCGAGGGCACTCAACCGGCGTTCGTGCGTCAGCATGGCCAGCGGGTTGGTCTGATCGACCACCTGCGACAATTCGCCACGACCGAAGAAATACTCAATCGCCGCCGAGACGCTCTTCGGATTGATGAGCGACCGCGGAGA
>CAMAVF010000193.1 GCA_945861445.1 Planctomicrobium piriforme
TCACTACGACAACTTCACCGAATTCCGCCACGCCATCGATGGCTGCCTCGACAACATCCCCACAAAACACCGCCCCCAACTCGCCACCCTCATGACCCACAACTTCCAACACTTCAACCCGGCCTCATTCCTTACCGCGTGAAGTATAGATGTGGAGAACGCGTTAGCTCGCTTGGGTGGCGACCAGGAATTACTACGTGACATGGCCGGTTTCTATCTCGAGGATACGGGGCAGCTACTGGATGATTTGGAAGACGGACTTCAAAAGCTGGAGGGCGTCCGAGCCGCCCGTCGCGCTCACAGTTTGAAAGGGCTCTCGGCCAACTTCAACGCGGAACCGTGTGCAGCGGTCGCCTTTGCTGTCGAAAACGCTTGCACCAAGGGTGATCTGGCCACGGCGACGAAACTGCTCCCCAATTTGAGATCCGAAGTGGCACGTTTGATCGTAGTCTTACGTCGAGAAATACTGCATCAGTGATTCCCCGAAGGGGATACGCCGACATCTTTGCCATCTTCGACATCTTCGACCTTGCCCAAAGCACCTCGCAAATCAGCCGGAACGCGCTAGCGTCCGGTTTGTTCGGGATTCGTGCTAACCGTGGGCTAGCGCCCAGCGGCTGATGAATGCTCCAGGCTATGCCGACACCATGGCGACATCTTCGACACCTTTGCCATCTTCGACACCTTCGGCTCCCCACCTCGGGCCCTCCCCTTAAAGATTCACAACTCCCGCCACAGTCCACTCCGGCCCTTTCCGCAACTCCCACACCCACTGCCCGTTAACAACCGTCTCTTCTGTATATCCCCGCCCACGCGCCACATCAGCCATATTCACGCACTTGAGAAGCATGCTGCACACCATTCCGAAAGAGGCCAAAGCAGCATCCCGCGAACATCCCGCAGAAACCAACGCTGCAGCCTCAGTTCTACAGCACCCCGCCGCACCCAGCGAAATCACAAAACGCGGCAAAATCCAGGATTCGAGGCCGCTCAAGAAGATTTCAACCCGGCAAATTCCAGCGATCCACGCAGTTCCGACGCAATCTCAAAAACATGTGCGCCCCCGAACTGGCGCGCAGATTCGCAGCCGATTCCAACCCGGCCAGATCTGAGAAAGCAACCCGGGCCACCCAGACTTAATGCAAGCCTTGATGGACAAAAAAATGATGGGACAAAAAGAAAAGAAGATGTTGGTTGACGCGATCCCTGATTTTTTCCTGTCAGTGTTTGTCGAACGCTGACTACTCATTCGAGAGCTGTGTCTCAGAACAGGAAAAGAAGTCGGGATGAAATGGCCTTTCAGCTTTTAATCTTTTTGTCCCACCATTTTTTTGTCTCCTCCCAATCAGGCGAGCGTCCGGCGTCAGCCGGATGGTTTTTGGCGACTCACTCACACCGTGTGATGTGATCCAAAAAATCAGAGTCACATCCCAGGCGATGCTGGTCGAAGTCACGCGCTGAACTGTGCGATCTCGCGGGGTGGCCCAGGTTTGCTTTGCAAACCGGGTCTCCAGGAGGCCTGTTCGAGAATCCACAGCCTTTGAGTCGCTGCGTTCCCCCAAGTTCGTGACCACCGGACATTCCTGATCTTCGAAGAGGGCCACGTAAGATTCGCCGCCGATTCCAACCGGACCAGAGATCCCTCTCGTAGACCCAGTTTCGAAAGCAACCCGGGCCACCCCGCGTCGACACGACAAGTCGGCTGCACGCCCACGAGGTGTGAGGTCTACCGTGTCGTCTGTCCGTTCGGCAGGGTGGCACTCGTTCGGCAAAGGAGGAAATAAGGAGGAAAGTTGCCCTGAACCAAGTCTCGTTTTAGGTTTCTGACACTCAGACTTGTCCCAGCCTTGATGGACAAAAAAATGATGGGACAAAAAGATAGAAGATGTTGGTTGACGCGATCCCTGATTTTTTTCTGTCAGTGTTTGTCGAACGCTGACTACTCATTCGAGAGCTGTGTCTTAGAACAGGAAAAGAAGTCGGGATGAAATGCCCTTTCACTTTCATCTTTTTGTCCCACCATTTTTTTGTCTCAATAAGATCTCAAAGGACAGGCATCGATTTTCCCTCGAGAATGAATCTCAAGACAGGCTGTTAGAGTCCGGTTCGTTTGGAAATTCGAGTCGATTGTTGCCCGAACCGTGGGCTAGCGCCCAGCGGCTGATGAATCATGCGGCATGCAAATCAATGCCACCCTGCCAACCCCCCCGTATACGCCAGTCAGTCACAGCGTAAACCGGCGTTAACAAACGGAGCGCGAGGTAACGGTTTAGGGTGCGCTGTCCGCCTGGCTTCTCCCCGTTGGACCTCACTGCATCGCCACCAAAAGCCCAATGCCGCACGGCAAGACACTACTGCGCAAATGACGGATACTGAGCGAAGCTGTCCAGTGTTTCCTCGATGGATTACACACTCGGGTATAGATTTGCGGTCTTTCCCTCCCAAACTGATCCCGGGGGACTGCGACCCGTGCCTGCGGGGGTGTGCTACGACGGCTGCCGATCGTCAGATCGGGCCGCCGGGCGACACCTCACAACATAAAACGGAATAATTCTCATGCGTCTCATCCCCTGGTTAAGTAAGTTCCGACAGCTTGTGTCTCAAGCCCAGGCGCGGCCCGCTCCGAAGCGCGTCGTGCGGAACAGCTCATCGCGGCTTGAGCACTTGGAAGATCGCATTGTCCTTTCTGTCGCAATCTGTGACCGTACACAAACACCATTGCCCGCGAACGTGGTGATGAAAATGGTTCGTGGTTTGTTTGGTGTGATTGGTCTGGGGGCTGCGAGATTCGTGATGAGCTGTTCACCGGCGGCTATTTTTGACCATCAGGTTCCGGTGCGTTCATTTCAGATTGAGCCAGGCTACGCAGTGCCCGCCGTTTGGTCCGGCGGTCGGAGGCGTCTTGGCGCTCTTCGCGGCGATAGACCCGGACGTGCTCGGGGTGGGACTGCTTCCAGACGTCCGCCCGCAGTGACGCATAGTCCGTCGAACCAGCCAGCAACTGGTCTAGGGTGTCTTTCAGATAGGCTCCCACATCCAGGTCATGACGCACCGCGCTGCTGATCAGGGTCAGCAGCGTCGCCGCGCGGTTGCCCGCCTCCACGCTGCCTTTGAACAGCCAGTTTTTGCGTCCTGTTGCGACCTGCTTCATCAACTGCTCGACGTCGTTGTTGTCGATGGGAAGCAGCCCGTTGGTCGTGTACAGCAACAGCGCCTGCCAATGGTTTCGCATGTAGCCCAGGGCTTCGGCGAACACGCTCTTGGGCAGCACGCGCGCGCACTCGTCGCTGTCGAGGAGCGTGCGAATGCGGTTCAACAGCGGCACGGATTCGCGCTGTCGCAGAGCGAGGCGATCCGCCACCGACAGCGACTTGCCGCGGTCTTCGATGTCGTACAGTTGGCGGATCAGCGCCAGGAACACAGTGGCCAGTTGGGGGTGGCTCGACCGCCCGTCGAACACCTTGCGCCGCGCATGAGCCCAGCACGCGGCGCGCGCGATCCGCCCGTCATGGCGAACGGCGATCTGATGAAAGCCCGACCAGCAATCTCCCAGCAGTGTTCCCTCGTACCGCGCCAGCACGTCGTCGGGTCCATCGCGATGCCGGCTCACCGTGAAGTCGAAGACGTTCAACGGAACATCCACCCCGCGATAGGCCCACATTCGCGCCTGGACGCTCGGCTGATCCTTCTCCCGCGCCGCGCTGAGCACTTCGTGAATCCGTTTGGAACGCGGGTCCAGCGGATCGATGCCGGGGATCACCTGGGGCACGATCAACGTGACGGGAGTCTCGTCGCAACCGATCACCCGGCTGGTCAGCAGCACCTGGCGGTAATGGGCGGCGAGTGGAAAGAAGAGTTCCTCAGCCGCAGCCAGGATGTTCAGCAGGGTCGAACGCGTGGGAGCCCAGCCGCACGCGGCATACCAGTCCTGCTGGCGGTAGAACGGCAGGTGATAGGCGTATTTCTGGTTGATGATCTCGGCGGCGATGCTGGTGTCGAAGCGGTTTCCCGCGACCAGTCCCGGCAAACGCGCCGCCTGCCCGACGCCACAGTCCGACTCGCCGGGACAGGCGTACTTGGGATACTTCGTGACCTCGACATACAGTTCCGGCCGCTTGAGCTTCAGGGTCTCGGTCGTGTCGTAGCCGATCAGCGTGCGTTCGCCGTGCGTGGGACACGTCTTCTGGTCGGCCGGAGCATCGACGATCTTTTCCACGCGCGTCAGATGGTCGGGGAACTTCTCGGAGCGGCCCTGCGGCCTGGGCGCTTCGCCTTGCGGCGCGTCTGGACTTCGTCCAGCACCTGCCGCGCTTCGGCCAGGGCGTCGCGAAAGGCGTCCTCGGTTTGCGGGTCGTCGCCAAAGTCCAGCTTCTTCTGCGTCGGGTCTTCGATGAACCGTTCGCCGCGCCGGCCGTAGATCTGACGCAGCAGCTTGTCGAGCGTCAGTTGCAGCGTGTCGTTGGACTGCTGCAGTCGCTCGCGCGAACTCTGGAGGTCCGCGATCACGCGCGCCTGCTCTTCGATGAGTCGTTGGCAGCCTGCCAGATCCTGCGGCAGTGAGAACGTGTTATCCATATGCAGTGATAGTGTCACTAAAGCCATAATGGTTTCACGTTTTTCTCAAAAAAACGGTGGGCCACGGAAAATATTTCCCGTGACCGGCTGAACCGCAACAGTTTCGAAGAACGCCTGCCGCCAGACGGTGCTTCACACGCTGCCGGCCAGTGACATCCGCTTGCGTCGCCGGGCGTGATCCAGGGGGACTCCCGCCAGCAGCATGGCGAGCTGCGCCGCGTCGATGGTGACATACGATTGCTCGCCGGTCACCCGTGGCAGTTCGAGCGTCCCCTGCTCCAACCGCAGGTACCAGATCACCAGACCTCCGGGCTGCCACCACAGGGCCTTGATCCGGTCCTGCCGCTGGTTGACGAACAGGAAGAGATGCCCCTCGAGAACATCGCGCCCAAAGGCGGACTCCACCAGCCCGCACAAGCCGTCGAAGCCCTTGCGCAGGTCCACCGGCCGGGCATGAAAGTAAATCGGCACGTGAGTGGGACAGGTCAGCATCAGCGGCCCTCCGTCACGGGCCGCACCGGAACCGGAATCTGACTCACGACCAGCAGCGTCTGGCGGAGCACATCCAGATCACCGGCCGGCAGGCTCAGGGTGACTCCATTGTGGAGCCGCACTTCAATCATTGACGACGCCAGCACCCTGACCGGCACAAAGCCGTTCGAGGCCCCGGACGAGGGCGGCACCGGATGACCGCCCCGAGCCTGGGCCGTTGCGCCAGGCTGGTTGACCAATGTGACGAGCTTCCTGCGCCACTGATAGAACGCGGCAACCGAGACCCGTTCCCGGTCACAAAATTCAGCCACAGTCAGACGCGACTGTGAGAACCGCTGCATCCGCCGCAGCCAAAGCTGCCTTTTGCCGACGAGGTCGGACCGTCCCATGATGGTGGTGCTCCTTTGCAAAGGTCTGTGCATAAAACACGAACCCTGCAACCTACTCCACCAGTCAAGAATGGTTATTGTGTACGGTCACCGCAATCTTGGGAGCTGTACCGCAAAACAGCCTCAATGACGTAGAAAGCAAGATTGTCGCGACCGGGATGTATACTTTCGGCGAGGTGGACACTTTCATTGTCGGCGGCAGCGGGGCAGTGACTCCCAGCCTTGCAACGCTGAATACCTACGACTCTGTACTTGTGTTTAGTGACTTTAGTTATGCGGACCCGACAACGCTTGGTAATAATCTTGCCTCTTATGTGAACGGGGGAGGAGGCGTCGTTGTCGCGACGTTCAGCTTTAATGTTCCGCTCGGCGGAACATGGAATTCTGGCGGCTACACCCCGATTTCGCTGGCAAATCAGAGTCAGTATACTCAACTGCAGATCGGATCGATTGCTCAGCCGGCCCACCCCGTCATGGCAGGCGTAACGACATTTAATGGTGGAGTCGCCAGTTATCACAATATAGGTTCCGTAGCTCCTGGTGCGTCACTCATTGCGAGTTGGTCGAACGGTAGGCCATTGGTTGTCGAGCAACCCGGATTTTCTGGTCAGATTATTGGGCTGAACTTTTACCCGGTCTCAAGCAGCATTTACAGCGATTTTTGGGTTGCTTCTACCGATGGCGGCAAGCTGATGGCGAATGCACTCAAATATGTGGAAGCCGACACAGGGGCCTACAATCTCCCAGTTGCTGGTGCCTACAGCGTATTGCTCACCGGTGGCGACACGATTGAAGTTCGGAACAGTAGCAATGTCACCGTGATGAGTCGGCCGCTCGGTACCGATCCACTTGTCATCAATGGGACGGCGGGGAATGACACTTTAGTTGTCGACTATTCGGGCGGAGATCCGCTGCCGAGTGGTGGTTTGACGTTCAATGGCGGCAGCGGGGCCAATGATGTGTTGTCGTTCGTGGGCAATAATCTGGCAACCGCCACGCTGACTCACAGCAGTGCCAACGATGGCACGATGTTGCTGAATGGAAAGCCTCTGACCTACACCGGGTTGGATCCGATCCTGATCAACACCCCCGGTGCGAACTGGGTGCTGGAATACACCTCGGATCCGGCGGCCGTCACCCTGGCGGACGACGGTGGTGGTAATTTGCTGGTCACTCGGAACGGCGTCGCCGAACAAGTCACGATCAGCCCGGCCGGGTTGGCGTCGCTGACGATCAAGACGGGTGCAGGTGCGGACACCGTCGAATTCGACAGCCTGCCCGCTGGCTGGTCGGCCCCGATTGAGATTGACGGTCAGGGGGGGGCTGACATTATCAATTTTGATACGTCAGACATCACCACGCTCGGCACTCTGAATCTCAAGGATATCGAAACAGCCAAGTTGCATCGCAACATTTCAACCTCGCTAAATGGCCTAACGGGTAATGCCACGACGATCAATGTCGACGACAACCCCACGGGTCAAATCCAGGACGCCATAAGCATTGCGGCGAGTGGCGCGACGATCACAGTCGCTGCTGGTACATTCGCCGAGAATGTCGTCGTCAACAAATCCGTCACTCTGAAGGGTGCAAAGTTCGGCGTAGATGCCCGGGGACGCGTTGTTGGTGCTCCTAACCCTGCAACTGAAACAGTGATTGCGCCGGTAGGAGGCAGGCCGGTTGAGTTGCAAGCCAATTCTGGTGGACTTATCGTCGATGGGTTCGCAGTCGTTGGTAACTTCAATGGCGCGACTGGCGTGATTGAGTCGACGACAGGAAATACGAATACGCTGCAACTTCGGAATAATTACGTCTTGGTGTCGACGGGCTTCAGTGCATCCGCGCTGTTCCTCAATAAGAGTGCGATTGACGCGACGATTACTCAGAATGAATTCGTTGCATCGCCCACTTCATCCCAGTCGGTCATTTTCGATGGTGCTGATGCATTCCATGGAATGCAATTTACCAATAACAACGTGTTGCGTACGAGCGGTACCACGGGCACGGGCCTCTTTGTTGACGGAAATCACAACGTCAGTAACACAGGCTCGGTAAATACTCCTTTGTTTAAAGGCAACTTGTTCCAAGGGTTTGCGACTGGTGTCAACGTCGGCAGTCGATCCTTCGACAACGGTGAAATCTCTGAGAACACATTTACCGGAAATACGTCCAATGGCCTGCAGGGGGGGCCGCAGCATACTCTGATCCGCAGAAACACCTTTAACAACACCGGGATTGGTCTCGCGTTGACGAGTTTTTCAAATTTGGCTGCTGATCGCGGAGCGCAGTTTGATACGATTACCGAGAACGTCTTCTCGAACAACGCTACTGCGGATATCTTTTTCTCGTCGGCGCAAGCTGCGGGGACAATTTCTTCAAATAAGGCGTATAACAACAGTTTTGGTAGTTCAGTTGCCGTCAGCTATGCTGGTTCGGAGACGATCCAGGTGAGTGGCAACTGGTGGGGAACATCTTCGAATCCTGAAAATGTGGTGGTTAAAATTGCGGGCGCAGGTGCTGGATTCATCGACTACTCACCGTGGCTCAACAGCGGTACCGACTTCGATGGTGTCACTGCGGGCTTCCAGGGCAACTTCTCTAATATTCACGTCGATGACGACAGTGCCTTTAGCACTCTGGCTTATGGAACTGTCACGCCGGTTGCGACGAAGCCGATCACTGAAGGCTACGATCTGTTGTCTGCCACGGGTACGTTGAATGTTCACACCGGCACTTACGTCGAAGACGTGAATCTGGGTGCCGGCACCAACAAGACCGTGACCTTCGCTGCGGGGGCTAGCCCGGGTCAGGTTGTGATCACGGGGAATTTGACGCTCACCTCCAATGATACGCTGCCCATCGATCTCGACGGGGCCACCGCGTCCTTGTACGACAGCTTCCAGGTCAGCGGCTCGGTCACTCTGGGGAATGCCATTCTCAGCCCGACGCTCACGTTCACGCCCACTGCGGGAACAGAATTCACGATCATTGACAAGACTTCGGCCCCTGCCATTTCCGGGACCTTCAACGGGATCGTCGAAAGCAATGTTTATCTGCTGGGTGGCTACCAGTTCCAGGCCACGTACCTGGGCGGTCTGGGTGACAATAACAACTTCGTCCTGAAGTACATCGACCCGGCCAATCCCATCCTGAATGGCACACCGGGGGACGACAACATTCGCGTCGTGCTCGATGGTCTTGGGAATGTCGAAACCCGCCTGGGAGCCTTCCCGGGTGTCGTGATCGACACCCGGTCTTTGGCCTCGTTGACGACCTTCACCGTCAACGGCCTCGCTGGGGCCGACACGCTGACGATCGACTACACGAACGGAAATCCGATCCCGGCTGGTGGTTTCACCTACAACGGCGGGACCGGTACTTCGGACAGCCTGAACATCATCGGGACGCCCAGTTTCGCGACGTTGGTTTACGATGTCTTGAGCGCGGGTGCGGGCAAGCTGACCATCAACACCACATCGGTCGTCAACTTCACCGGTCTGGAACCGGTCGTCGTGGCACCCGTGGCGGGAGTGGTCACGATCAATATCGATCCGATGAGTCTGGTCGCGGGTACGGTGACTTCGACCTTCACCGACGCGGGTGCTGGCACCAACCTGGTGTCGTTCACCGGCGGTCTGGAAAGCATGACCTTCGCCAACCCGACCGTGGAACTGGTCGTCAATGGTGACGCGGTTGATGACGACATCATCGACTTCACCTCGCTGAATGCCAGCTTCCGGGCGGAAGTGACCGTCAATGGCTCGGGTGGCACAGATTCGATCACCTTGAGTACGCCGCTGACGCTGGGCTCCGCCACTTCCAGTGGCGACGTGACGCTGACGGCCGAGACCATCAACCTCGGCGCCGGCATCAAGACCGATCTGGGTCCGACTTCCGGCAACGTGTCGCTGACGGCCACGACCATCAATGTGACGACCGGAGTCACGATCGACACGAACGGGACCACCGATGGCACGTTGACCGTGTCGGGTGCGGTAAGTGCTGCCGGCCAGACGCTGACTTTGGATATCGGTCCGGCCAACAGCGTGCTGTTGAACAACGTGGGGAATAACTTCGGTACCGTGGCGGTGACCACCGCTCTGAACGTGACGTTGAATGACACGAACCTGATCGATCTGGGGACGTCGACGATCAGTGGCAACCTGATCGTGACGGCGGCCGGGGCGATGACCGACAGCGGGCCCTTGTTGATCACCGGCACGACCAGCCTGACGGCGGGTGCCAATCCCATCGATCTGGACGCGGCGAATAACTTCGGCAATTCCGTGACCATCGTTTCCGGCAGCGTCGTGGAACTCAACGATGTCGACGGCATTGATTTCGCCGCAGCCAATGTGACCAACACGCTCACCGTGACGGCCGGGGGTGCGATTAGCGACAGCGGGACGGTCTCGGTGACCAACAATGCGAACTTCAGCGGCACGTCCATCAACTTGGGTGGTGCCCTGGAGAGCACGACGTTTGGCAGCCTGACGTTTAACTCGGCGGGCGCGGTGGTGATTCAGGAAGACGATTCGACCCTGATCGCGGGTATCAATAATGCCGGCAGCCTGGATCTGGATTCGGCCGGAGCGATCAGTGACTTGGGGGCGATCAGTACGCTGGTCGGGGCCAACACTCACGTGACCGGCACGTCGATCGACTTGGGCGTTGGTGCGGCGACCTTCGACACGCTCAGCCTGACGTTCAACTCAGCCGGTACCGTGACGATTGCAGAAGATTCCGGGCTCGATCTGTCCGGAGCCAGTACCGCCGGTCCCTTGAACCTGACGGTTACGGGGGACATCACAGAAAGCGGTACGGTCACCGCCGGCACGACGTCATTGACGGCCGGAGCAATCACGATGACCACCAACAATTCTCTGGGCGACCTGACGGTCAATGCCGGGACGGGTGCGGTCTCCATCCAGGAGAACGAGCAGATCGTCGTCGCGGGGATCACCCACACGGGGACCCTGGTGCTGACGTCGACCGGTGCGGGGGCCGCGAATAATATCCGGGTGAATGGCACGATTAATGTCTCCTCGACGGCGTACTTCGATGCCACGACGGTTGACCTGTATGCCAACATCATCGCGGGTGGTGGCATGACGGGCACCGCCGATACCGTGAATGTGCATAACAACGTCGCTCAGATTCAGGACGGGGTGGATATTGCCCAGACGACCGCGCCGATTCCGACCGTGAATGTCGTGACGGCGGATATCTACAGTGAGGCGGTGGTGATCGCCAAGAGCGTCCACCTGATCGCGACGGTCGATACAGTGACCATCAACAGCCCCTCGGCGAGTCCCGCCCTGACCGTGGCTGCAGGAGCGACAGCGGCCGATGCGACCGGCTTCACCTTCGTCAGCGACGGCCTCGCCGGTGACACCATTGCGGTGACGGGCGGCAGCCTGAAGCTGCGAAACAACTACATTACCGAGAGTACCACCGGGAACATGGCGGCGATCCGGGTCACCGGTGGTGCGCTGGATCTCGGAGCGACCGACGATCCGGGTAACAACAGCCTCGCTTCGGATGGGGCGGACATGCTCCTGGTCACTTCGGCCACCGTAGATGCTTCGGGCAACTACTGGGGTTCGAGCAATCAGGGGACGATTGCCGGCAAGCTGTCGGGGACGATCGACTACACGCCCTTCCTCAACATCGGTGGTGATACCCTGCCAGCCGTCGGCTACCAGGGCAACTTCACCGACCTGACGGTGCATGCCCAGAATGATCAGGCGGGCGCGGTCGGTCGGATCACCGAAGGTTACAATCTGCTGGACGCCACAACCGTCGTTCAAGGAACGATTCACGTCCTGAATGGAAACTACACCGAGAACGTTGATCTGGGCGGGAATGTGACGACCGGCCCCTATATTGTGAACAACAAGGCCGTCAATTTTAACGCGGGTGCCAGCCCCGGACAGGTCAAGATCACCGGCAACCTGACGCTGACCTCCAACGACACCCTGCCGATCGAGCTGGATGCTTATACGCCGCCGGTGGCGACTCCCGAACCGACGCCGCTCACGTTCGACAACTTTGTCGTGACGGGGACGGTCGCCCTGGGGAATGCCACGTTGACTCCGATCGTCAATTACTCTGCTCAGCCTTACCAGCGTTTCACGATCATTCACAAGCTGTCGGCGGGTGCCATCAGCGGGACCTTCGCAGGCTTGATCGAAGGGGCGATCATCCCCTTCAATGGCGGCCGGCTCCGCGTCTCGTATACGGAATTCCATAATCCCGGCTCGACACCCGCGACTCCGGGCGAGTGGTACGGTAATACCAACGACGTCTCGCTGACTGTCATGACGCCGCCGATCCTCGTCTCGCAGGCGACCAACGGCGATCTGACGATTCAAGGGACCGGCTGGAACGATGACATTACGTTGTCGTTCGATAATCTGAACCAATTGACGATCATCGGGAACGATGTGTCGAACTTCACTGGTCCGGGCACCGGTAACAGCCAGACGGCGGGGCCCTATCTGGTGACGGGTAACATCACTGTGACTCTCGGAAATGGTAATGATAAGGTCTTGCTGCGGGGTGCCGTGGCGGGGGCGATCTATGACAGTGGCGATCTGACGATCGACATGGGTGCCGGCGAGGATGCCGTCACGACCATCGACACGGCCGCCGTGCCGTTCATCAGCCTGGGTCTCAAGCTGACCGGCAATCTGAATATCCTGGGTGGACTGGGTCTGGATGATGTCACGCTGGGCAGTAATTCGGCCACCGACACCCTGACGGCTCTGAACATCAATGTCGACACGGGCACGGGTGACATCGGGACGCAGACGATCAGATTGGACCGCGTCACGGCGACTGCCAACATCACGCTGGCCAACGGCGGTGCGGGGGGCCAGACGGTGTCGTTGGGTTCGATCGTCGCGGCGGCACCCGTCACGATTGCCGGCAACCTGACCATCAACCAACTGGCCAGTGCGACGAGTTACACCGTGGGTCTCCGCAATACGAGCGTCGGTGGCTCGCTGGCCATTACGAACGGCAACGGTTCGGGCGCGGCAGACGTCACGATCAACACGACGACCGCTACCAAGGTCACAGGCTCGACCTCGATCACGAACGGCAACAACCCCACGAATGCGGTCACCTTGATCGGTACGACGGGTGGTCTGCAGTTGCAGGGGAATGTGACCGTCAAGAACGGGACGGGTTCGACCAGCAACATGATCACGGTGACCGATCTCCGCAACAGCGGAACCTCGGCCGCCGCGTTCACCAACGGGGGCGGTCCCGCCAACACGATTACGTTCAACGGGGCGGATCTGGTGACTCCGTACAATACATTCCTGGGAACGGTCTCGGCGACCAACGGGGCGACGACCGGGGCGAATGTGATCAACGTGCGTCGGCTGTCCACTCCGAAGGGACTCAACCTGACGAACGGAACAGCCACCAACACGAACGATGTGGCCATCGGCAGTGCGGCAGCGTTGGATCTGGTCGCGGTCACGGGCAACGTGGTGATTACCAACGGAGCCGCGCCTGACATTGATGTCGACATCGACAATCTGACGGTGAATGGCGG
>CAMAVF010000194.1 GCA_945861445.1 Planctomicrobium piriforme
AGCCATGCTTTACATCCCTGTAGCCCGTGGAAACATCGACGATCTTCCTGACCGTCACGAGGGAGATGTACCACAAATCCAAATCACCGAAAAGGTCTCATTCATGACCGTGCGTGGTATAGCATTAATCAATGATGAATCAAGGCCGCCGGCGCTCTTGAGGGGAACTCCGCGAATCCTTGTCCCATGCGTGATGACTGATCTTCCTTCCTGCCCAGGAGCGAGTTCCCGTGGATCAACTAACTGCCAGTACTTCAGACAACATTGAGAAGCCTCAAAATGGGCTTGCCGGCCTTCAGCATTGGCGGCACGATCTCGTCGCCGGACTGCTGGTGTCCCTCGTCTCCCTGCCCCTTTCAATTGGCATTGCGATTGCATCCGGTGCGCCACCGATCACCGGGTTGATTTCCGCCATCATTGCCGGGCTCGTCATACCGTTCCTGGGTGGTTCTTATGTCACCATCAGCGGCCCCGCTGCCGGATTGGCTCCGGTGTTGCTGGCTTCAATGGCCGCGCTGGGCCACGGGAATAAGGCCAACGGCTATCACTTCTTGATCGCCGTGATTTGTATCGCCGGTGTCATTCAGATTGTCTTGAGCCTGTTGAAAGCCGCGCGATTCAGTGCGCTGTTTCCCGCATCGGTGGTGGAAGGCATGCTGGTGGCCATCGGCATGTTGATCATTGCCAAGCAACTGGGAACAATTATGGGCTTCTCCGTTCATGCCCACGAATTTCATGAAATTGTCTACGAAGCCGTGACCCAGGCCCCCCTGCATGCAGTGGGCGAAGTCTGTGCCCTGGGTTTGATTTGCCTCACGCTCACATTCGTCCTCGGCAAAGTGAAGTCCCGCTGGCTGAAAATGCTACCGCCGCCATTGATGGTGGTCGTGGTCGGCATTGCCTTGGGACAGTTGCTGCGGCTGGATCCCAAATACCTGATCAAGTTGCCTGACAATCCCCTGCACGGGTTCGCGTTTCCCGATTTTGGGGGATTGATTGCCGATCGGTCGTTGTGGTGGACCGCCATTTCCGTTGTCGTCACGCTGACCCTGATCGATGGCATCGAATCGCTGGCAACCATCCTGGCGGTCGACAAGCTGGACCCGTTTCATCGCAAGTCGAATCCCAATCGCACGCTGTTCGCCATGGGAGTCTGCAATATCTGCTCCAGCATCGTCGGTGGCTTGACGATCATTCCCGGTGGGGTCAAGAGCAAGGTCTGCATTGTCGGTGGCGGCCGGACGTTGTGGGCCAATTTCTACAACGCCATTTTCCTGCTCCTGTTTCTGTTTGTCGCGAAGGATTTGATCAATCTCATTCCGCTCAGTGCGCTGGCTGCAATCCTGATCTATACGGGTTGGAAGCTCTGCGAACCCAGAATCTGGCGGCATATTGCTCACATCGGCCGCGAGCAATTGATTCCCTTCTCCGTCACGGTCGTCGGGTCCCTGGCGATCGATCTGTTGTGGGGCATCGGCCTGGGAATGCTGAGCAAGCTCATTATGAATGTCGTCCTCGCGAATATCGCGGCTCAACGTGTCCCCGAACAGCACCAATCTCTGACCGCGCTCCTGCTGTCCGTGCCACGCAAAATCAAGGCTCAATTCCGCAACCCAATCGTCGAGCGTGCGCTGAACAATAAAGATTATCACTTGTTTTTCGGCCACCCGATTGTCTGCTTCAATACGCTGGCCGTGTCGCGTGAACTATCGCGAATTCCACCGCAAGCAGAACATGTGTTTCTGCACGTCACCCGGGATGTGCTGTTGATTGATCACACTTCATGTGAAAATCTGGCGCAGTTGGTGGCCGAGCGCAACGCCTTCGGACCGGTGCATTTCGAACTGGTCGATTTTGAGTATCTACAGAAAAAATCACTGCACAACACGGGACTGCGCCTGTTGGCCCGTGCTCCAGTTGACAACGTCAATGGAGTTGAAGTTGGCGACGCCCAGAGTTGATCGTGTTTGCAGGATTCTGAACCAGATTCCGTGGCGGGTCAGCGGGACGGCTGCCAGTCGTGGATTTTGTCCAACGGATACATGGGCCGCGGAATTCGCTTCCATTGGAATGCGGTCAGGTCCGATTGTGTCATCCCGGCTGAATCCACGCGGATCAGGCCGCTTCTCCAGCGGCTGAAGAATTGGAAGTTGCTGGCCGTTTTGACGACGACCATGTTCGCGTCCGCGATCTCGAGACCCAAGTGCGTGTAGAGCACGGGGTGATTGATGGCAAACGTACGCTGACTTAGCAACACAATGCGCAGTTGTCCCGCTTCCAGCAACGCGGCACGGCCGATTTCGCACGCACCCCGTTCCGGGAGATCGATAATCACGCCGAGTGACAGTGCGACCACCTTGCCCGTGACACTGACGGGCTGACTGAAGACATTGTCCGCATGGCCACCAACATCCAGCGTGATCTGGGCGCCCAGGTCGGCAGCGATGGCCGCCTCGACGGCGGCCGCATCCACGACGGGCACCAAGGCGATGCAGGGAACATTCTGCCGCAGCAGTTCACGCAGAATGATCGTGCTGTCACCGGGGGCTCCCCCGTACACGGAATCGCCCGTGTCAGACAGAATGATCAGTCCCTTGTCAGCAGCGACTGCTTGCCGCACCGCCTCGTGCACTGCGACGCGAGCCGAGACCCAGAACTGTTCGCGCAGGCTCCACGCTTTGGCGGCCATTTCATCGGCGAGTCTCTCTGCGAGGGCCTGATTATCATTCGTATGCACGACGACTGCCCAACCCCCTTCTGCCACATCCAGCCACGGCTGCATCGGATAGGGCGAGACATCGACCACTCCCGGCCGACGTTCCATCTCGCGCGCCAGATCGAACCACTCCTGCATGGGCCCCTGCGACGTCAGGAAATGGTCTTGCGGCGTGATCATGGGAATCTTGCGCCAGGCCACTGTCGGCCGGACTTTGCCCTGCAGGATGTCAAACATCACGCGAGCTGTCTTGCGTCCCGTGGCGATTGGATCGTGCGGCTGCGTTTCATGGCCAATCAGCAGATCGGCACACTTCACCATTCGCTGGGTAATGTTGGCATGGTGATCGAAACAGACCGCAATCGGAATGTTCTCACCAACGACTGCGCGAACGGCACTCAACACATGGCCTTCGACGTCGTCTTCGTAAGTCGCAGCCGCGGCACCGTGCAGTGCGAGATACACGGCATCGACAGGCAGCGCCGCCTTTAGGCCGGTAATCAACCGCTCGGTCAGAAACGCCAGCGTCTCCGCAGTGATGGTGCCGCCAGCGCCACCCCATGCCCGAACGAGAGGTAGCCATTGAATGGGTTCGGATTGCTGGCTGGCAACCTGGAACAGTCCGCCGATCGGGCCGACCCCCTGCATCCGTTCGATGATCTCTTCACCAAAGTACAGCCCGAGCGCTTCGAAATCGGACAGGTCCGCAGTCAACGGAGTGAACGAGTCGGTCTCCTGGGCCACTTCTGCAACCGCGATTCGCACTGTGTGTCTCCAACACTCGACCATCACCTCTTAGACGAGTTCCTCAATCAGTTCTCGTTGATCGAGCAAATACTGAGGTCGGCCGTTCGGGTCGGTCAGCGTCACCGTATTGGCATCGATCCCCAACTGGTGGTACACCGTGTGGAACACGTGCTGCAGATGGACCGGGCGATCCTTGGCGACTTCACCCAGCCGATTGGTCGAACCAATCACCTGCCCGTGTCGCAGACCACCCCCGGCCAGGAAGAAGAACGATGCTCGCGGCCAGTGGTCGCGGCCGGCTCCGTTATTAATCCGCGGGGTTCTTCCAAATTCGCCCGACATCATAATGATTGTGTCGTCCAGCATGCCGCGGGCATCGAGGTCCTCGATCAAAGCCGACAGGGCCCGGTCCAGTGCGGGTAACTGATTGCGCATGGACTTGAAGTTGTCACCGTGCGTGTCCCAACCTCCCCAACTCAGGGAAACACAGCGGACCCCCGCTTCGATCAGCCGCCGTGCCACCAGGAACCGATCGACATCGCGTCGCCGCGAACCATTTCCAGAACCAATTCCATAACGATCGGCGAGCCGCGGATCTTCCTGCTTGATATCCAGAGCTTTCGCCAATTCGCCCGAAGTGATGATGCCGACGGCGCGTTCGGTGAAACTGTCGATCGCATTCATCATCCCGTGTGAATCGACATCACGACGCAAGCGATCTAAGCCTCCCAGCAGTGCCCTGCGGTCATCTAACCTGACGGCCGAGATCGAATTGTTCAGCGTCAGGTTGGCGCGACCCATACCGTCTGGGCGATAGGGATCGTGCAGCGGTCCCAGGAATCCCGATTTCGTCCAGCGTGTGAGATCAATGGCCGTGGGAGCTGCCCCATGATTCGCCGTGACTTGTGCCGGACCCCATAACTTGGACATCACCGAACCCACGCCGGGGCGGCCGCCGAGTGGCTTCATCGACGACTGAGACCACCCGGAATCGGATTGAGTCGGTGCGTGCTCATTACTCACCCCGACAAGCGAACGCACGATACTGAAGCGGTCGGCGATATTCGCGAGATACGGCATCAGTTCGCAGATTTCCACACCATCTGCGTTCGTCGCGATCGGCTTGAACTCGCCCCGGAACTCTTTCGGCGCATCGGGTTTCAAGTCAAAGGTGTCCATGTGCGTGGGACCACCCGGCAGGTAGATATTGATGACCGACTTCCCGGTCGCCTTGGCTCCGGCGAGGGATTCGGCCCGCAGCAATTGAGGCAGTGTCAACCCGCCCAACATCAGGCCGCCAACTTGCAGGAAATTGCGCCGCGACAGTCCATCACAGAAGTTCGGCCGGTCTCCGAGTAAAGTCAGCATCTCGTTGCCCTCGTTGGTTTCAAAACGTGAAGCAGGGGAACCCCTTGCCGGTATATTGCATCAATTGCCACTTATCTGTCAAGCAGAATTTGGGCAATCTTGCGCGTCGATGATCACGACCAGCGTGAATCCTCGTCCGCGAACGGATGCAATGGACGCAGCACATTTGGCTTGGGCAGCGCATTCAGTGCCGCCTCAGCCAGCCGCAGGTCTTCGGCAGTCGTTATCTTCATGTTGATGGGCGAGCTCTCCACCATCGCGATCGGATGCCCGAAATGTTCGACCAACTGCGCTTCGTCGGTTGGCTGGAGTTTGCCTTGTTTCGCAAAGGCCTCCATCAACAGCTCACGGCGAAAGACCTGCGGGGTCTGGGCCTCCCACAGTCCATCTCGGGCCACGGTCGTTTCGATCAAGCCGTTCGATCCGACCCGCTTGAGAGTACTGGTGACCCGCACACCGGGAATCGCCGCCCCTGTCTCGCGAGCGGCCTTGAAGACGCGGTCAATCCACTCTTTCGCCAGCAGTGGCCGTGCCGCATCGTGGACTGCGACAAAGTCCACATTGGTCTGGACGCGAGCCAGCCCGTTCCGGACGGAATCGCTCCGCTCAGCGCCCCCCGCGACGACTTCGATATTCATGAAGGCCAGATTCGGAGCGTACTTTTCCTTGAAATACTCCATATCTTCAGGTGAGATCACAATCAATGTCTGTGTCACATCATCGCGGTTGGTGAAGTGCTCGGCCGCCCGCAACCAGACCGCGCGGCCCTGCATTTCCAGGAACACCTTCTTGCGATTCTTCATCGCCAACCGCGTGCTTTTTCCCGCCGCAGGAATGATGACAGCAAACTTGGCCATGTGAAAACTCCCCTCGTGATTCAACGTCCAGCCGCTCGCTTCGACATGTTAGTCTAGCCGAGGTTGGACGTGTAGAGAATCCGGATCGTAGCCTTTACGATGCTTAGGACCGGCGCATCAATAACTGTCGGTACGTGGCGGATGCTGCCAGCATCCGCGCCGACGCTAGCAGGGTCGGCCACGACAGTTATTGATGCGCCGGTCCTTACTCATACGCCCCATGCACGAACCAGCGGTCTGTCAGCAGACAGCGAAAGATCCACAGGTGGTCCCCGTGGCTGGTTTCCATCCGGTAGTAATCTCGCCGGATGTCCGATTCACGCCACCAGCCCGTTTCGATCCGTTCTGGCCCCCAGGCACGGATGATCTGGAAGTGCCAGTCTCCCCAGCACAGGCGATGTGGCAGACCGTCAGAAATTGCTGCCAAAACTCGTAACAGTTCGGGAATTGCCAGCAATCGCAACGGACGGGTGCGAGCTAAAGCGGTGTGCCAGACCTCTTCGTCCAGGGCTGGTGCCACGGGGGAACTTGTGGTCCAGGCGAGGTACTCGCACGCTGATTCCGGTTGTGCATCGGACAGGGTCTGAGGTCGCACGACCGACTGGCTGCCCAGACGGCTGCTGAGGCGTTCGACAAAGTGCTGAAAGGCGACCGCCTCTTTCTGGCCCGGTTCCAGATCAAACAGCGTCGTCTGCCGGATCTTCAACGGGGCGGTCTCGGACACTTCGAGTCGTACTGATGTCATCCCCTCCGTAAAACAACGCGGTGCCGCCGGTGGAGAGCGTCGGAAAGCGGCCTCACGACGGTCCCATTCCAGATGCAACAAATCCCACAGGTGCTTTTGATTCAGGCTCGATTGCAGCAGCCGCAAAGTCAGCGTGACGGCATCGACGGCGCCTCGCAGATCGCAACGTAACTCTCTGATCCCCGCCTGCCGGGGATGCAATTGGGCGAGGACTCGGCCGAGTAATTCCTGGGCGACCAGCTCCAGCGTTCGGCGATCCTGAACCGCTTCTTCGAAGTTCCAGGCTGCCGACAACGGCTCGCACAATCGTTCGGGCGTGATGAGCTCATGAATGGTGCCCCAGGCTTGATCCAGCCGACGCAACAACTCTTTGCCAAACCGCGAGGGCAGTGTCGATCTGGGCAATTTTTCCAGTTGTCCGATGACTCGCAAATCGAGCTTGTGGAGTGTCTCCAGAATACGCGGGGCGAGCCTTAAACCGGCGACGGGCAGGGGACGTAAGATGCCCGGATGCTGGCCCGGCGGAATGACGGCGACGGGACGTTTCGCTGTGACGCCAAAGTGGGATATCGCCCAGGCCGATCCGACAGTGTCCGCAATGGCGATGCGAGTGTGATACCGGCTGGCTGAGAACTCGTTCCACAACTGCCGCGCGAGACCTTCTTCGCCACCGAAATGACACTCGCAGCCAGTGATATCCAGCAGCAACGCATCGGGAGTCTCGGATTCTTCCAACGCCACGAGCGGGCTGTAGGTCTGACACTGCAACGCCAGGACCTGCAAGGCGGCCCGGTCGGCGAGGGGCTCGTAAAGTTCTGTCACTAGGCTGGTGGCAGCGGCTGATTCTCCTCGGGCACCGGAGGATAATCCACGAGCTTCGGCCAGGGGCATGCCGGGACGAATGCCCCAGTTCAGGGCGACGTCCGAGCAGGCGATGACCGACAATCCTCGGGCCGCTTCCGTAAACAGGACAAGGGCCCGGTGGCTAAGCTCGGGCCGCACCCCGACGCGGTGCTGGATCGGCCAGTTGGGGAACCACGCGCACAAGACCCGTCTCATCGTTGTATTCCACTTCGACTCGCTCGCCCCCTAATGCACCACGGCAATAGGCCAATTCCAGACGCAGACGACGTCCGGCAGCAGGTCCCCGAATGCCGGGCCCCCGGGCATCCGGGTGACTGGCGATCGGTTTCACCAGCCATCTCACGTCCGCCCAGGAGGCTTGTCGCAACGCCTGCTCGGATCGAAACAACACCCCCTGGCCGCCACCCACTTCCGCCGCCACTTTCCAGCGCTGCAGCACCCGTTCTGATATGGGCCCGACCCAGTTCCACGTGACGGCCACCCCGGGACACCGCAAGGCTTGTTCAAAAGCCCAGGCGGCATCGCGCGCAGTCGCGGGGCGGATGACCAGTAAGCGACCCTCTGGGATGCCCCAGCCCAGGACTGCCGGCGGATAGAATTCCCCATGCGGATCGATCACGACCCAGTATCCAGTGTGATTCAACGCTCGCTGCGGATCCAAAGCGGCCCGCACCCCGGCCAGGGCCAGTGTCGCCGCACCGGCCCCCGCACCGCCTGTCAGCCACTCAATCAGACCTCCCTTGGGAATTCCCCGCCGCGGCAACAATTGGTCCACGGCCGGGAAGCCGGTGGAGTTCACTTCCGGTTCATCGCCCGGCGCGATCTCCACGCTGGAAATCTGCCGCAATTGCCGTTTCAGCGATTGCAGTAATTCGGCTCGGCTGGTGATGGCAAGCATGGTGAACCAGGGGTTGCGCCGTGTGGGATTTTGTAGCGGAATCTCGTAAGAGTTCTGCCGATTGCCGACCGACTTTGTCAGTCCCTGAACATCGCAACCGCTGGGGCATGCGCCAGAATTCTCACGAATTCTGCTATGTCTTAAACATTGTTCGGCTGCTCGAACCTTCGCTCTACAATTGACCATACAGATATATGGTGTAATAATACAAATATCACGATTTCAGTTCGGTGGCAAGATGTGCGAAGAGAATTGCAGTCCGCTCGGGAACCAATTATTGTTGCCCATGACGTTGACGGTGTAATCGTCATGACGTAGACAAACCAAAGTCAAATCAGGAGTTAAGCCGACTTGGCCAAGTCGCAGAAGCGTCCGGGACGGCCTCGTATCACCGAACTGACAGGGTCGCAGCAACGGACCCTGGATGAAATTCGGCGGATCATCGCGCGCCATAACCTGCCACCCACCATGCAGGAACTGGCGGCTGTCATGGGTGTCAACCCGGCCAGCGCTTACGAGCAGGTGAATCAACTGGTGCGTAAGGGGTATCTGAAACGCGAACCGCGGAAGGCCCGCAATCTGGTCGTGCTGCAGAAAGCGTCTGAAGAAGTGGCCGAACTGGTGGAGGTTCCCATCATCGGCACGGTGGCGGCCGGGCAACCCATCCTGGCCGAAGAGAACATTATCGGCCAGGCAATGGTCGAGGGAGCCCTGGTCCGGCGTGGCCGCTGCTTCGCACTCAAGGTCGTGGGCGACAGCATGCTCAAGGCCGGCATCAAGGGGGGTGACCTGGTCATCGTGCGCCAGCAGCCGATCGCCGAAAATGGAGACATCGTCGTCGCGTTACTCGACGGCGAAGCCACGGTGAAACGACTTTCCATCTGCGAAGAGGTCATTGAACTGCGCCCGGAGAACCCCAAGTATCGCCCGATCTCGGTCGATCCCGACCAAGATTTTCGGATCCTGGGGAAAGTCGTGGGCATTCGCCGCTTGCCGGCAACACCGTGAAGGATTTTGTAGCGGAATCTCGTAAGAGTTCCGCCGATTGCCGACCGACTTTGTCAGTCCCTGAACATCGCAACCGCTGGGACACGCGTCAGAATTCTCACGAATTCTACTACATTAAAATCCTTCACAGCGTAGCCCTGGGGAGCGTACCATCTAGGTGAGACCTCCTGTGGTTCATTGCGACTTCTTCGCGGCTGGTCCCAGCGCGGGTTGAACCCAGGCCTGTTCGAAGTCGCCGACTGCGGAGGGATTCGGATGGAGCTTCGTTGAGGTGATCCGGGCGCGTACGTAAAGCTCGTCGCCGGTGAATTGATAACTGGCCGCAGTCCCGGTCGACTTCGCGAAGACCCGGCCGATGTCTTCGCTGTAGCGGCGAGTGACATTCAACTCATTGCCATCCTTGTCGAGCACGGGGGTACTCGCAGGATCGAACCCCGAGCGGGTTCCGATGAATTCGACGGTGTACTCCACATCCGGCTCGCCGGCGATATCGATTGACAGGCCCTTCTCGTCAGAAACGACACGCTGGAGTGTCACGCCGGAGGAGGCATAGAACCGCCCATTTTCCAGGTTTTCAATGAGCGATGCAGGCGTTAATTCGGACGCCAACACCATCACCCAACCGCGACCGGGTTCGGATTTGCGACTGGGTATCTGGTGGTAGCTGTGCCCGTCATCGGTGGCGATGCCGTACATCAGCGGCAGATCCAATTCGGTCAGGCGTTTCGCCAGAATGATGTCCCAGATGCGCTCTGTTGACGCATGGATCGCGTCCCCTTTGTTATCGACCCCGGGATGCCCGTTGTAAACTTCGAAGAAGTTTTCGCCGCGGACTTTGGCTAGTTCTTCGCCGGTGATACCCCAACCGAAGTTGGGATGATTCAGATGGACCAGAATCGGCTGGCCCGTCCGCTCGCGCTGGGCAATCACCGCGTTGGTATTGTTCTGCATGATCTCATAGACGGAACCGCCTCCCAGCGGAGGCAGGGGTTCCTGCAGATTGGTCGCGTTGATGTGAATGGGCTTCTTTTGAAACTTGTCCGTAATCTCTTCGCCTTGAATCAGCAGATATTTGCCGGGGTCGGCAATCCGCTGAGTGACCTGAGCGAACGTCTTCAGCTTGACCTCCAGACGTCCTTCACGCATCCGTTCCTCGATCCAGTCTTCGGGAAACCGCGTGCGGAGCTTGTCATAGGCTAGGCGCTTGCCGGCACTCTTTTCGACGTCAATCCAACGCTCGGTCCGTTGCAGCAAGTTATGGTCGGTGAAGCACAGAAAATCGTACTGGTGGTCCCGATACCAGACGGCAATCATCTCGAGGTACTCGTCGCCGTCGCTCCACAGCGAATGAGTGTGCAGATTACCGCGATACCAACGCTCGGCATTGTTGGCGGCGAGTAAGTTCGATCCGACATTCAGACTCGTTGTGCCGGAATCTTGGGTCCACAAACAAGCCAGGCTGACCACTGCAGTCAGGGTAGTTGCCAGGCACCAACGCCAGTATCGAGACATAAGCAGTACCTCGGTTTTCAAGACTTGGTAAGCAATCGATTGATTTATCCGCCTGTCAGCCGTACTTTTTCAGTAAACGTTTCGTCAATGAGAGCACTTCAATTCATTGTGATCGTCAGTCGCGTTCGAAGCGTCAGACGCTGTTTGAAAATCTGGCGATGAATTGGAGCAGGCTCGCGCAAATCCTTGTTGTACGGTGCTCCCCGGGAGCACTGAACTCGGGTGGGTATTGATTCCACAACTGGCACAGAGTATCACATGCGCAACACGTCAGCGACTGGCCGCGCGGTCAAAATGCGGCGGCAACACACATTTGGCGGGCCAGGGAATGGGTGCCAGGCAGGTTCTCACATCGACAGCAACTGATCTGTTGCGCAGTTTTCACAGAGTTTTTCCACACCACGTGGGATAGGCTTCCAGCCTGTCATCGTTAACGTATGCCTGACAGGCTGGAAGCCTATCCCACGAATTCGGACATCATCGGACTACGAGTCCGCAGCATCGCAGCAAGGATTATTGGCATGTTCAGCAAACGTCGATTGGCCGTGGGGCTGGTTTGTTTTTCTTTTTTGGGGCTTTGGCTGATGGCTGCAGAAGTTGAACCGGGAAAGATGCGTCAGCGGGCGCAAAAGGCGGAAAAGGAAGGCAACTTCAAGATCGCCTATGACGACTACCGCAAGCTGGCGCTCGATCCAAAAGATGATCCAGCTCAAGTCGGCGACGATCTGACCCACGCGATTCAATGTCTGCGGCAACTCAATCGGATCGACGAGGTCGACGAGTTTCGCGACAAGGTGATTGAAGCGCACGAAGCCAACTGGCGCTTGTTGCAGACGGCGGCCAAGACATTTCTGCACGGCGACAGCCAGGGCTTCATTGTGGCCGGGAAATTCTATCGTGGCTATCGGCGCGGGGAAGGTCGCTATGTCTATACCCTGCCGCGTGACCGGCAACGCGCGCTGCAGTTGTATGTGCAAGCCATGCCGTTGGCGATCGATGATGCGGACAAAAATGCGGTGTCCTACTTCTTTTACGAATTTGGGCAGGCCTGGATGCATGGTGCCAGCGGCAATCAAGCCTGGCGGCTGCAGATCCTGACCGATTTGAAGGAACTGCCCGATTACGATGATGTTCACTGGTCAGGCAGCGGGACTTCGGGGGCCGCCGTGGATGCGGAAGGCAATCCGGTCTACCACAAAGTCCCCGCGACATTTGCCGAAGCCCAGTCCGACGGCGAACGCTGGCGGTGGACTCAGGCCCAATCCGTGGCCTTCAATCCCGACTGGAAGTCCCAGATTCAACTGGAGTTTGCCGACTTCCTGCGGCAGCAGTTCGATGTCCAGTCGATGGCTCAATACAACTGGTTCTTCCGCGGCCAGAATGACAACGAGAAGCAAACCCCGACGTATGCGCTCGAAACACTGGGCGAAGATGAAACGCTGGCCAAGCTGGCCACGGGGATCAAACGCTTCAAGCTGCCGGACGAATTCAACTTCATCAAGATTTATCAGTCGCTGGCCGCCGAGGCCAAGTTCGACTTGGGCCGTCAGGGTCTGCAGCGTCTGGCCAGTCTGTTTACCGATCGTCGGCAATACGACAAGGCGGCCGAATACTGGCAGAAGTCGATTGCCAAGTTTGGAACCAATCATGGCGAACGTGAGGCCCTGAACCAGATCATCAAGAACTGGGGCCGGTTTGATCATGCGACGGTCTTCCCGGCCGGAACTGGTCCGCAATTGGAGTATGTCTATCGCAACGGTCAGCGGGTCGAATTCGAAGCCTGGGAGATCAAGGTCCCGCAACTGCTGGACGACATCAAAGCCTACATGAAGAGCTCGCCAAATCAGCTCGATTGGAACAAAGTCAACATTCAGCACATCGGCCATCGGCTGGTGTTCGAGCAGGATCTCAAGTATCTGGGCGCCCGAGCGGCGCAGTGGGGTCTGGATCTGCAGCCCCGACCGAATCACTTCGACCGCCGTGTCACGGTGACGACCCCGCTGCAGAAAGCGGGGGCGTATCTGGTCACTGCGAAGATGGCCAACGGCAATATCAGCCGCATTATTGTGTGGGTCGCGGATACCGTGATCGCGAAGAAGCAGCTTGACAAGCAGGCGTGGTACTTCGTGGCCGATGCCGTGACCGGCAAGCCAGTGCCCAAGGCGAATGTGGAGTTCTTCGGCTGGAAGCAGACTCAGATTGGGAACACGAATAAATACAAGATCACGACCAGCAACTTCGCCGAGAACACCGACGCCGACGGCCAAATCGTGCTGGGTCCGCAACGCCTTAATCAGGAGT
>CAMAVF010000195.1 GCA_945861445.1 Planctomicrobium piriforme
CGGAGAGTGGGGCTGATACTGTGAGCACTCGGGAACCGAAGATCTTCGACCGTGTTTTCTCGAATCGAGAACTCTTCCGCGGCCGCGCCCTGCGGGCCAATTTGTGGTCCCTGGCCGCAGCGGTGGCGTTGGTCATCATCCTGCTGATCGCGTTCCTGACCCTGGAACTGTGCCTGGTGGTGGGGAATGGTCAGCCGATTGGCATCTCGGCTGATGTCTTCAAGGGATTCTTCGGAGTGGAAGCGGTCACCCTGGCGGCCGATTCCAAAGCGACCACCATTCCACCCGGGTTCGCTCAAGTGGCCTGGCGGAGCCGCCATCAGGCTTTTGGCAGCGGACTGGCGTTCCTCGCCCGTCGCGTATTTGGAATCGAGTATGGGCTCAGTCCGCAGGCAACTTGCCTGGTGCTGATTCTCGCCGGCAGTGGCATGGGATTAGTCTACTGGCTGTGTCTGAAACTCGCCCGCCGGCAGCGAACCCAGCTCGAGTTAGAGTCGGTGGGCCATTTGCGCTCGCATTTGCACCGCCAGGTACTCCGCCTGGGACCGGCGGACTTGCAGCGTGCCGACACGACCCAGGTGCTGGGTCTGTTCAAAGACGAGATCGGTCAGTTGCGAAACACGCTGAGTTATTGGCTGGCCGCGTGGACCGGTGAACCTGCTCGCATCATCCTGCTGGTGCTGCTGGCGCTGGTCATCGATGCAAAAGTGTCGTTTTATTGTGGCGTTCCGCTCTTGTTTGGCTGGCTCATTCATGAGCATCGCCGTCGCGAATTGCAGCAGGCTCACCGGTCGGCGGTTGCGCACGCTCAGGACGAGTTGCGGTTGCTGTCGGAAAGCTTGACTCGCAGCCGGCTGGTCCGTGGCTATGGGATGGAGCAGGCCGCCCAGGAACATTTCAAGAAATACCTGGATCGCTACCAGGCGGATGTGAATAACCTTGAGCGGCGACGCGGTGCGTTGAGCCGGCTGGAAGGGATCATCGTCTGGACGTGTGGCGTGATCGTGCTGGCGCTGGTGGGAGTGGAACTGACCACTCCGACAGAGCACTTTTCGTTGGCGGCGGCAGCGGTTCTGGCTGTGTGCTTCGCAGGGATTGGTTACTCGATTCGCAACTGCCAGAACGCGTTCGAAGCTCGGGACGATGCGGTGCCGTCCGCGATGCGCGTGTTCCGCTACCTGGATCGGATCCCGGAAGTCGGGCAGGCGGTCGGGGCCAAGTTCCTGCAGCCGTTGACGCGGAGTATCGAGTTCATGGATGTGACTTACGTCACCTCCGACAAGGTGACTCTGCTGGATCAACTGAGTCTCAGCATCACGGCGTTACGTCAAGTGGCCATCATCTCGACCGATACGCGCGGCGCGTTGGCACTCGCGTCGATGTTGCCGAGATTTATCGATCCGCAGGCGGGCCAGGTGCTGATTGATGGCGAAGACATTGCCTGGGTGACATTGGAGAGTCTGCGAGCGGAGATCCTGATGGCAGGGGGGCCGGATGTTGTCTTTACCGGATCCGTGCAGGAAAACATCGCCGCCGGCCAGACGTCAGCGAGTCTGGCGGAGATCATGGAAGCGGCCAAACTGGCCCATGCTCAACATTTTATCTCGCGACTGCCGCAGGGGTACGAAACGGTGATTGGCGAACATGGCGAGGCCCTGGACGCCGGTCAGGCCTTCCGGCTGGCACTGGCCCGCGCCGTCCTGCGGAACCCGGCGTTGCTGATCATTGAAGAACCGGCCGAGGCCCTGGATGAAGATACCAAGTCGATGATCGACGACGCCTACCAGCGGGTCGCCGCCAAGCGGACGGTCATTTATCTGCCGAACCGCCTGGCAACTCTGCGGCGGTGCGACGAAATCATTCTGCTGCACCAGGGTCAAATCGCCGCCCGCGGCACTCATGCGCAGTTGGTGAAGACGTCTCAACTCTATCGCCACTGGGAATACGTGCGCTTCAACGAGTTCCGGCATGTCGTGGACGGCTGATGGCCATGTCAGATCCACTTTCCCAGTTGCAGGCCGGCCTGATCTGCCCAACGCTGCAGAATGCCGCGTTCCTTCTGGGTGGGCAGGACGTTGCACTTTCCACGAGCCTGCACCAGGACTCGCGTTTGATTCGAGACTTCCAAAGTGAGAACTTTGGACCGTCCCGAGATATTCTCGGTCTCCATGGCCCAGATGGAACAAACGCCCTGCGCACAAGACCTGGCATAAGTGGCCACGCAGTGCTTCATTTTGCGTCCTTCCGCAATCAACGCGGCAGAACTGAGCAGTTCTGTCACAGTCCAGATTCTGGCATTGTCACCCGTTTCGGCTCCTTCGACAAAGCGGAAGCCGCCAATCCCCGAGGCGACCCATTCGGCCGCTGTCTGCTTGACCTTAGACAGGTTGCGATGCCAGGCATCCACGTTGCGTAGCAGGGTTTCGGGCGATCGTCCTTTCATCGTCAGGTTCGGCTGAGATGGCGGGCGGTGCTCGATGACTCCCGGCGAAACGAAAACCTCCTGTGGTGTGAATTTTTCGTTCTGCAAATAGTCAATCAGCGGGCCGACGTGAGCCAGATCGAGCATGGGATTGGCAATCAGGAACTGGAATACCGTCGTCCAGAATTCGTTCTGTTTGTAGCACGTTCGTAGCCGGGTTCCCATCACAGATTTGACCAGGCGCGTGCTTCCGCCCAACGCACGAATCTGACCCCAGCGCAGCGCCTCTTCCACAGTCGATTCTGCAGGGGCCTGCATAAAGTGATGTGCCATGCGTTTGGTATAGGGGATCGGCAAGGGCAACGTCCGAATATTCTCGCCTCGGCCGAGATGCACAAACCACGTCTGTTTCTGCCGGGCCTCGAAGGAGGTTCCCTGGAACCAGACTGAATCCATGAATGCTGGCACCGGCCAGCGCGCAAACAGGTGGCGAGAGAGCGATTGGAATTGCCGGTCCACATTATGTGTGGTGGGCTTCCATTCCATCGGGGGACGAATCCATTCCTGCGCATGATGTGCCAGAGCCAGCAGCGCGTCCAGATAGGTGTTTCCCCGACTGAGACCGTATTGCGAAATGACCGGATTGACCCGGATGAGATCGGTCGCGTCGCCCACCGCGCTCAACAGTTCGCGGAATGCCTGGCGAACAAACTTGCACGCTTGCAGGCTAACGTATGCTTCACACAACAGCTTCAGAGTCTGTGATGTGACTTGATCCGCGATCAGTTGTCCGCGAAAGATCTCGTCCACTGTGGCCCGAAAGCTGCGTTGTTCGCGCTTCTTCTGCGACAGGCGATGTTCCGCGAATGCTCGTCTGGCTTCGCGGACTTCCAGTTCTCGCTGACGTTCCGATTTCTTTGTCGCCGGTCCAAATCCATAGTGCGAACACCAGGCTCGGTAATCGGCCATCGAGTTCAGTCCCAGGGCCTCGAGATGGGCTTGGAATTGAACTTCCTCTGGATTCTGGGTGAGCTGACTTTTCTTCGGCTTACGCGTCGAAACATTGAGAGCCATGATACGTGTCTTCCATTGGCGGATCGAGAAAATGACCGAACAATTTCGTCCAAGCTGGCGTGAAATGAATTGGCCGATGACTGTTGGTCATGATGATCCTGCTCTGCAATGGGACGGTTTATGGTGGAAAGCGGTCAAACTCTGGGTGATAGACGCGCGGGTGCGACGAAGGTTCACATGATGTCTGATCAGAAACAGAATCTTGAGAGAGATCCGTTTGAGCGAGATACGACTAATAAACTCTAACAGCCTGTTGAAAAAGGTGTCTGGAACTCTCGGAACGTCGAAAAAACGCTCGATCCCGTGTGGTTGGCAAAGTTCCAGACACCTTTTTCAACAGGCTGCTAAGCCGACAACACCTGCGGCTCACGCGCACGCCCGACCTGTTACGTGTTGCGCTTCTTGTAGGCGCGACTGGCCTCACGCAGCAGCGTTCGTTCTTCTTCAGTCAGACTGGCTTCGCCCTCGTCCTTGATCTTTTTCAGGATCACATCGACTTTGTGTTCCAGATCTCGGGGAGATTGGAACTGCGGCGGCTGAGGCCGTTCGGGTGGGCGTTCGACGGGGCTCTGATAGACCCGTAAGGCGGGCTGCGTCCACCAGCGACTGAAACGCTTGCCCCAACTCTGTTTGCCCCGGGTTGGCAGCCAGCCGGTCAGCTTCCACCCCAGCCTGCAATAGAGGTAGCCGAACGCCAGTCCCCCCAGGTGAGCTGCATGAGCGATGCCGCGCGCGCGTTCTCCCTGGCCACTCAGGGCCTGCATCACGGGTATCGCATCGTAAATCAAATAGATCAAGATCACCCAGCGGGCTTCGAGTGCCAGCACGAAAAAGACATTGATCGGCACGTGGGGATAATAGAGGGCAAACGCCATCATGATGCCCATCATGGATCCCGAGGCACCGACCGCGGGGGTGGCATCGCGCATGGCGAATCCAAACGCGAGCTGGCACAGACCGGCTGCCACCGCCGCGGTCAGATAGAATGCCAGGAATTCTCGGCGGCCCCACAATTCTTCAATGATGGGGCCAAACATCCACAACACCAGCATGTTGAACACGATATGCCAGGGAGTTTTGGTGTCGTGCAAAAAGGCGTAAGTCACCAGTCGCCAGACTTGACCCTCGGAGACTTTAATCGGATCGAGCTCTCCCCAATTATTGAGTAGCGGTTTGTAGCCACGAATGTAGTTGAACTTGATCGCGATCGCGTTCAATTCATCGATCTTGTGCTGCGCCAGCATTTCCAGCAACACCTCGCGCTCGGCGGGAGTTGCCTGTCCGATCAGTGACTCGACGTTGGGCACCGGGACCGTCAGCCAGATCTGGAACAAGAAGACGACGGCAGTCGAGATCAGAATGTTCTGGCACATGCTGCGGCCGGTCGGCATCGACCAGCCGCCGGATGTCGAGTCTGCGCGATAGTAATCGCGGTTTTGAATTCCCATGACGAGCTTGGCCTAACGAAGACAGACGGCATCCAACCTGCAGCGTGCGCCGCCGCGACATCCAGTATAAGCGCACCGCCCCCGTGGGATAGGCTTCCAGCCTGTCATTGATCAAAGAAGATGACAGGCTGGAAGCCTATCCCACGACGGGCAGATGTGCTGGTCCTATGATTCACTGAGCCTACGCATTCTCTTTGCCCATTTGATACCTCAAATAGGACTCGATAAAGGCGTCAATGTCTCCGTCCAGGACCTTTGTCGGATTCCCTGCCGTCAAACCGGTCCGGGCGTCCTTGACGTACTGCTGCGGCGCCATGACGTAATGCCGGATCGTTTCGCCGCCAAATCCAATCCGCGACTTCTGACCACGCTTGGCAGCCACTTCGGCATCGCGGCGTTCCGTTTCCTGCTGAAACAGCTTGGACGTCAGCATCTTGCGGGCAATCGCCCGGTTCTTGTGCTGACTCCGTTCATTCTGGCATTGGACGACCGTATTCGTTGGCAAATGTGTCAATCGAATGGCCGAGGATGTCTTATTCACCTTCTGGCCACCCGCACCACCCGCACGGAATACGTCCTCACGCACATCTTCATCCCAGTCGACGTCGATGTTCACATCGTCGTCCAGATCGGGTGTCGTATCGATGGCCGCAAACGATGTCTGGCGACGGCCGGCCGCATCGAAGGGACTCATGCGAATCAGCCGATGAACGCCCACTTCGCTCCGCATGTAGCCGAAAGCGTTGTCTCCCTTGATCAGGATCGTGGCGCTGCGAATTCCCGCTTCTTCCGCTTCAGAGAGATCAATCTCCTCAACTTCGAAGCCCTTCACTTCCGCCCAGCGCGCATACATCCGCAACAGCATGGCCGCCCAGTCGGAGGCATCGGTTCCACCTTCACCTGCCTGCACGCTGACGTAAACATTGTACTTGTCCATCGGCCCCGACAGCATCGACTGGAATTCCAACGCCTCGAGGCGCTGATCGAGATCCCGCTTGGCGCTGTCGACTTCGGCCAGATTGGCCTCGGTGGGGTCATCCTTGGCAAACTCTTCCAGCACCTGCAGATCATCTGCGGCTGTTTTCAGCTCTTTCAGCGGCTTGAGCACCGACGTCAACTGCCGCAGTTCGTTCACCAGACCTTGGGCTTTTTCCTGGTTATTCCAAAAGTCCCCCGCCTCCATGAGGCGGTTGATTTCATCCGCGCGAGTCTGTTTGCCAGCCGAGTCAAAGAGAGTCCTGCAGGTGAATAATCCTCTGCAACAATTCCTGGGTCGTACACAGTTGCTCGCTGTCCATGATCTGGCTTCCTCAAATCAAGCGTACAAAACTCTAAGAATCCCTAACAAAACCGGTTGTGGGAAGTTCAGAACCGCGATCTTTCAAGCGGTTCTGAACGGACGCAGAGGTTTTGTTAGAGTTTACTAAGTCAATACCGCACTGCGGAGAGCACCATTATAGATGCGTTCTGCAGCGCTGCCTATTGCCGCTCAGTCAACAATATCGAATGACAAAATCCGAATGACGAAAGCATGACCAATGACGAATGTCAAAGGACCAAGGACAAAGGACATTCTTTCGTCATTCGTCATTCACCAGGATCACTCTCACCTTCCCATCCCCCGTCCTTGCCACCTCATTCTACGGCCTTTCCACAAGCTGAACTCCGCAGGCAGTTTGCGAACGGGGGGATAAATTCGACGGACCTTGTGAACTTGGGGGACTCTAACTGCGGAAACCATGTTGACCGATTTCGGTAACTGGATATAATCGGCGTCGTCGGCAATATCGGTAAAGTCGTTACAATCGGAGATTGCCAAGGTTCACAATTCAACTCGATTGGTCTAACCCATTCGTCGCGAATTGCCCGACCCGCGATTTTCCTGTCGCGATTCCTGATAAATTCGACACGCACTGTCTTGAAGTCCTTCGCGGTTTGGGCAGATGAGGTGATTTGCAGTCCTGGCGATTGCGAAGCACGCTAGTCGTCGCCGGGGGTTCGTGGGAGAGTTCAGGGACTTTGCGAGGTGTGAGCAGCGAAACGGACGTCGTTTGCCGCCTGTCCACAACGGGTCATTCGTGGAGCGGAATTCGGTCCGATTCGCCTTGGTGTGCTCGTTGAGGTGTCCACAGCGCTTCGATCGAGTGCAATGATCGGGACGCTCTTTCCTGTGAAGAGGCGTCTGCGATCAGGATGTCGGGTTGGGAATCAGACTAACTGTCTATCTGGCAGTTCGGGCTGAAGAGTCTGAGACCATTCAAGTTCAATCACGATCTGCAACAACAGAACACGCGCCCGTTTGCAACCACTCTCTCGCGGAGGGAGTCTCGAGAGTTTCTTGAGAGGCATGCAGCTTCCCTGTGTGTCCGAAGGATGGAGCAAGATATGAAAACCGTATTTACGACCGGCGAAGCAGCCAAAATCTGTAAGGTGAGCCAACAGACGATTATTCGCTGCTTTGACTCGGGCCAATTGAAGGGCTTTCGCGTACCGGGGTCTCGTTTTCGTAGAATCCCGCGTGAATTGCTCTATAAGTTCATGAAAGAAAACGGCATCCCGACCGATGCACTGGAAAGCGGCAAACGCAAGGCCCTGATCGTGGACGACGACGAGGAACTCGTTGAGCTGATTCGCGACGCCCTGGAAGCCGACGGACGATTCGAAGTCCGGGCGGTGAATAACGGCTTCGATGCCGGCATGATGGTCAAGGAATATCACCCGGACGTCATCGTTCTGGACGTGATGCTGCCCGACATCAACGGCAAGGAAGTCTGCCAGCGAGTCCGCAGCGATTCGGCCCTGGACGACGTCAAGATCGTCTGCATCAGCGGTATGGTCGAACAAGACAAGGTCGACGACCTGATGGCCTCGGGCGCCAACACCTTCATCCAAAAGCCCTTCGAAGTCGATCGCCTGATCGACTCGATGTGCCACCAACTCGACATGGAACCCGTCGGAGCCCGGTAGGCCGTTGTAGCGGAATCTCGTAAGAGTTCCGCCGCCAACTTTTGAGACTCCTGCGGAACTCTTACGAGATTCCGCTATAAGGATAATTCGACTCATTACGAGCCTCTTCCTGACTTCAGGGGGAGGCTCGTTGCATTTCCCGTGGCCGATGCTGCCAGCGTCAATACCGACGCTGGCAGCGTCGGCCACGGGGCCAGTCCCCCAACACCCCAGCAAATTCCGATGGGAACACTTATTGCAGCAAAAGCGTCTTATCGAATACAGTCCGGACGTTTTGACAGCCAGAATGCGCGCTCCTCTTTTTCGTGACCGGTGATCGTCTCATGATTGGTGATGCTGCCAGCCGTTTCTTTCACCTGCTGAAGACTGGCATGCGCCCGAATGCCGGCCGGTTGTCCCGCTGGCGGGGCATGACCAGCGACATCGTGGCGATGGCGAACGAGTTCCGAAATCTCGGCGAAAACGAACTTTGCACGCGCAGTCGCGACCTCCGCTGGCGCGCCAAGGCCGGCATTCCGCTCGCCAAAATCATGCCCGAGGCTTACGCTCTGGTCATTGAAGCGTCGCGCCGCACAACCGGCATGGTGCATTACCCAGTGCAGGTCATGGGTGGAATTGGGCTATTTGAGGGAGGCATCGCGGAGATGCAGACTGGCGAAGGGAAAACCTTGACCGCCACTTTGCCCACCTATTTGTATGCCCTGCACGGGCTCGGCTGCCATGTTGTCACAGTGAACGATTACCTGGCGTCGCGCGATGCCGCCAAGATGGGCCCCATCTACCGATTATTAGGGCTCTCTGTCGGTTGTATTGAAACACCGCTGACTCCGCCGCAGCGGAAGACGCAGTATGCCCAGGACATCACGTACGCCACAGCCAAGGAACTGGGCTTCGACTTTTTGCGAGACCGCCTGAAACGTGGCGGGGCGGCCAGGCTGACCGGCGGGCGGATCGAAACCGATACCAATCAGGAAGTCGAAGGTATCGTTCAGCGCGGCACCCACTTTGCGCTGATCGACGAAGCAGACTCGATCTTGATCGACGAGGCACGCACCCCGCTGATCATCGCGTTGAATCAGCCCAATGATTCCGCCACGGTCAACTTGTATCGCTGGAGTGATCGGGCCATCCAATCCCTGACACTGGGTGCGGATTTTCTTTACGAACCTGACAAGCGACAAGCGTTTCTGACCGATGCCGGCTGTCGCAAGATCCTGTTGATGGGCAAGCCATCCTTGCTCGACAGCATCGACACGGAACGCATCTACAAGCAAATTGAACAGGCCCTGGTGGCCCGGTACGGATTCCACAAAGACCGGGACTACGTGATCGCCGAGAACAAAGAAATCACGATCGTTGACGAGTCGACCGGACGCATGATGGAAGGCCGTCGCTGGCAGGACGGACTGCATCAGGCGATCGAAGCCAAAGAGATGGTCCCCATTACCGCCTCGACGGGACAGGCGGCGCGAATTACCGTGCAAAGCTTCTTCCGCGAATACAAATATCTCTCGGGAATGACCGGGACCGCCTACCAGGTGAGGCGCGAACTGAATCGCGTTTACGGTCTGAAAGTGACCGTCATTCCGACGCACCGCAATTGCTTGCGGAAGGGTCTGCAGGCCCGCATCTTTAAGACGATGGAAGCCAAGAACAGGGCAGTCGCCGAGGCGATCGTGGAACTGCGAGATCAGGGACGCGCCGTCCTGGTCGGAACTCCGTCCGTGGAGAAATCCGAAGCCGTGGGAGAACTGCTGCGCGACAAGAATATTCCGCATCACATTCTGAATGCCAAGTACCACGCCCAGGAAGCAGAAATCGTTTCATTGGCTGGTCAGTCGCAGCGCGTCACGATCGCGACGAATATGGCTGGCCGTGGTACGGACATCATTCTGGATGAGACGGTGACGAAGAATGGCGGACTGCATGTGATCGCCACGGAAATGCACAGCTCCAAGCGCATCGACCGGCAGTTGATCGGGCGTGCCGCGCGTCAGGGAGACCTGGGAACCTATCAGTTCTTCCTGTCTCTCGAAGACGAGCTGCTCCGTTGCTTGTCACCCCGCCGTCGACAGTCCGCCATCCGCCGGGCCATTGCTGATTCCAAGGGAGAGTTGTCATCGAGCTGGCTGAACTATTTCAGCAGGACCCAACGATTCCTCGAACGCATGCACGCCAAGCAGCGCCGAGACGTTTTAAAACGCGAACAATATCGCACGGAATACTCCAACAAGATGGGTCTCGATCCCTTCCTGGAAATGACCGACTGAGTCCGTGGGAGGTGGCGTGTAACTCCCATAAGTCCCATGCGTCCCATAGGTCCCATAAAAAACGATGGGACTAATGGGTTGCGAACCGAATCCTCTGAACTAGACGAACACAGATTTGGGAAAACTCAGCGCATGCACTGCCGCAATACGGCATACGTCTCCGCCGCGCAACGCTCCCAGTTCAAGCGCTCGAGAATCTCTGCCGTTCTAACCGGTCCAGGCACCGCAACTCGCCCGGTAAACAGATCCTCCACCGCAGTCTGAATACTCTCCACCGACAGCGGGTCGAAATACTGCACGGCGTCACCGACCAGTTCCTGAAAGACCGGCAGGTTCGAGCAACAGACCGGACGCCCGTAGCCCAGCCCTTCGATCACGGGCATGCCAAATCCCTCGAACAGGGTGGGAACAATCACTCCCGTTGAGTCCGCATAGATGGCCGCCACCTGGGCCGAGGTGACGAATCCCAGGTGCAGCACGTCTCCTGCAGCGAGATGCGGTCGCAGCAGTTTCTGCAAGCGCGGTGATGTTTGCCCCGATAAAATCAGCCTGGCGGGGATAACCGGGTGAGCTGCACGGTACTGGCGAAAGGCCTCCAGCAACCGGGCATGATTCTTGTGCGGGAACGCTGCCGCAGGAAAGTAGATGTAAGGTGTGCCGCTCGGGACAGGATTCGGGACCGTGATGGCCTGCAAGGCCCGGCCGGCCAGGTGAACGACGGAACATTTCTCCGGAGCAATCTTGTAGAACCGTTGTAAATCGGCCTGTGTCGCGGCGGAAATCGAGATGGTGTGATCGCACTCGCGAACAAAGTGCTCCTCTTTTCGCCGCCGCATCCAACGCTGGCCGGCACTCAATTGGTCGGGGCAGTGGAAGTGCAGGAAGTCCATGACCGCCACCACTGTTCGCGCCCGGACCCCTCGTGGAAAAATCGATTGCTGCGGACAGAAAAAGACGTCCAACTGGAGATCGTTCAACGGGCGTGCGAACTGGGAACTGGGAGAACCCGGCAGCAACACGTCCGCCAACCTCAAACCTTGAATCCACCGCCGGGACCAGGGAAACCGCTGGCGTCTCAATCGCGGGTCAGTCAACGTCTCAAACGGGGCGAGGTTTTCGGGATTGCCGCAGAGGATCAGTTCATCGTCCGGTGCCAGCACCCGCAAGAGGCCCGGGATCAGGCGTTCGAGGTACTCGGCCACGCCGCCAATCCGACCCGGAAAGAATTGAAAGAGTCCGATTCCGATGCGCATCATCCGCCCTCGTGGCCGACGCCGACAGCGCGTGTTTAATGGATACAAGCTCGAAGCGCAAGCGAGTGAATTTTTTGCTCTCCAACAGACGAATGCACTCGCTTGCGCTTCGAGCTTGTATTCAGCGTCACTTCGCGACCAGCGATCAAGCCGCTCTGGTGGGCAACAGGCTTTCGATGGCCCGGATCAAATCTGGAAACTGAAATGGCGTGTTCAAGTACGTGTGTTGAGTATCCGAATCGGCGGTCGATGCCGCTTCGTCCGCCCCGAGAATGACCTGTGGCACATCCCGCCACGCCCGGTTTCCACTTGATTTGTGAATCGGCAGGGCTGCCGCATCAATCACCAGGATATCAGGGCGTCCCGCCGCCTCGCCGGGCAGTTGCTGCGTATGGCTGCGAACCCAATCGACCTGCATGCCGCGCGGACCCAGCACCGCGTGCAGCACTGCCTGGATCTCATGCATCCCGTCAATAACGAGGACTCGTTGTCCGTTGACCACGCTGCCATCCTTCCCTGTTTGGCGAGACCCCAAGCGTACGAAGACTTGTCTATGCCAAGTCGGCACACACATTCGGGCATCACACTGGATCTGCGATCCTTCGCAAATCGGGTGCCGGACAAACCACGCACCAGCCTGCAATGCACACTTCAGGTCGGGCGGCAGGATATCCACCGATCCCAATCTTGTCAAAAGCAAGTTGGCACGCGGTGATTGGCGGGTGTAGCCGCTAAATGGTGTGGCCAGCGAGTACAGGCTGAAATCCGCCCGGCAGGCATCGTGAACCGGGAGCGCAGCGACGTAAACTCCCCCCCTTTATAAGGGGGGGGTAGGGGGGGTACGAGCGTCGCCCAAGTCGCAAGGCAACAGTGGTACGCTCCGACAGAAAGCGTCCAAAACTCAGGTATTCCAAGCGTTGGCGACAATCCATACCCCCCCGGCCCCCCCTTATAAAGGGGGGGAGTCACGCTTCGCTTCGCTCAGTTTGGAAAACACTCCACCATTTAGCGGCTGCACGCGGTGATTGGCGGATCAGCGGGATGGACCCATCCCCTAGACCCAACTAAATCTGATGGGACGAATGGGATTTATGGGAGATGCAATTGATGCTAACCCAGGGCGGCCAAGACTTTGGCTCCCATTTCGCTGGTGCTGATGCTTGCGCCGCCAGCCGCAATGTCCTTGGTGCGGAAGCCTTGTTCCAACACCTTTTCCACCGCCGCTTCGACCGCCTTGGCTTCCGTTTCCAGCTTCAACGAATATCGCAACAGCATGGCCGATGCCAGAATTGTAGCCAACGGATTGGCCAAGCCCTGGCCAGCGATGTCGGGGGCCGAACCATGAATCGGCTCATACACACCGGGCCCGCTACTGCCCAACGAGGCTGACGGCAACAATCCGAGTGAACCGGGCAGCATCGAGCCTTCGTCCGTCAGGATGTCACCAAACAGATTGGCCGTGACGATCACGTCGAAGTCGCGCGGCCGGGCAATCAGATGCATGGCCATCGCATCG
>CAMAVF010000196.1 GCA_945861445.1 Planctomicrobium piriforme
TTCACTACACTTTTCAACCAGCAATTAAGAACGCTCGGCAAGAGCCTCGTCCTTCCATTAGCCTTTCCAATCTATCGACCAGGCTGACGGAGTCGAAGTCGAAAACGGGGCTATCCGAGCGCTAACCGGAAGGTTCCCGTGGATTATCTGGACGATTCAGACCCAACTCGCAAAACTCTCCAGCCCGCCTGTTTGGAACGCTGTGAAGACGCTCGCACGACTACTCTAAGTCGCGATCTGGCCGTGGGTTGAAGAGAGAATTGAGGCATCGATCCTGGAGTCGGCTGTGTGTCGCTACAACCGTCGCCGGTTGACTTCATCACTTCACCACCTAGAATCAGACGTTGCCCGACGGTTTGTTGAGCACGATTCCGAGCCCTCATTCAACTGGAGCAGGCTGATGGCCTTACGTCTGTTGACCGCCTTGCCCGTCTACAACGAAGCGGCACATGTGCATGGGGTTCTCGAACAAGTGCGGCGATTCAGTCCCGACATTCTCGTGGTGAATGATGGCTCATCGGATGGAACCGCCGAGGCATTGGCCAGGGAACCCGGCATCCATGTGGTAACGCATCCGAAAAACCAGGGTTACGGCGCGGCGTTGCGGACGGCCTTCCAGTTTGCCCTGGAACACGGATATGACGTATTGGTCACGATTGACTGCGACGGTCAGCACCAGCCCGAATTGATTCCCGCGATGGCTGCCGCCGTCTTCCCTGAGGGGGGCGAAGAGTGGGACATCGTCTCGGGCAGCCGCTATCTGCAACAATTTGACGGTGACAGCGTGCCGCCAGAGGATCGGCGGCGGGTCAATCTGGAGATCACCCGGCTGCTGAATGAGCACCTGGGTCTGACACTGACCGACTCGTTCTGCGGCTTTAAGGCCTATCGCGTGCCGGCCCTCGCCTTGCTGAAGATCACCAATCTCGGCTACGCGATGCCATTGCAGGTGTGGGTCCAGGCAGTCGCCCAGGGGCTGCGAATCACGGAGTTTCCGGTCCCGCTGGTTTATCTGGACCCGTCGCGATCGTTCGGTGGTTCGCTGGATGATACCCGCCAACGGTTGGAACACTACCGACACGTGATCGATCAGGAACTGGATTCCGTCCACTTCCCCGCACTGGAAAACCTGGGCTGCGGATCGGGCTGTCAGTAGCAACCGCGCGATGTCCCACTGCTTCGCCGCTGTACTCGGCGGTTAAGCAGTGCTGTCGTTGGGCAATATGAGCACTGCCTAACGACTGGGTACAGTCGCGAAGCAGTGGCACGCACCCGGCGGATTGGCGACGAGTTTGCGTCTTACACAGTAGAGTGCTGGTGCGTTCCCAAATTGAGAATTCCTCTCCCCTCGCCTCGGAGTACCAGGGCGAGGGGGCGGAATCCCATCCTTTTTCCAGCGTTTCGCTCGGTTTCTGGGGTTGTGTAGATACCAATGCGCTGGCCGGGGTGGCTCCCGCGCTGCTGCACTACCTTCTCGTAAGAAACCTGATTTGCGAAATGTGCGTTCCATTGTGGGATACCACTTGGATTCTTTGCTCCCTTCGCTGTCGGGTTCAGTCCAATTCGGGTCGGGCGTTTGGCACCCCCGGGATACCGACAAATGCACCACGTTCATGGTATGCTCTAAAAATTACCCCCCCGTGACTTGCATGAGGTGAGCACACTTAACACTCGAGGAGTGATCGGCGAATGACCTGGCTGCAACGCTATCAACTGCAACGGACGCTTCGCAGTTCGCTCTGTCTCTTGCCGGTGCTGGCCATTGCAGTCGCACTGATCGTCGCGCCGCTCATCCGCTGGCTCGATTCCGAGACGGGCTGGATGTTGTTCAACTTTTCACCGGATGGCGCTCGGACCGTTCTCGCCGCGTTCACGTCGTCGATGCTGACCTTCGTCGTCTTCGTCGTGTCGTCCCTGTTGATCGTCGTGCAATTGGCGAGTGCCCAATTGACGCCACGCGTCATTGCCCGAGTGTTCGCGGATGTCCGCCTGAGATGGGTGCTCAGCATCTTCACGTTTGCCTACACCTACACGATTGCGGTGTCGGGCCGCATCGAAGACACGGTGCCCCAACTTCCCGTCGCGGTTGCCATCTTCTGCAACCTGGCATGTATCGCCCTCTTTTTCTGGTTCACGCAATGGCTTGGTGGATCGCTGCGGCCGATTGCGATGCTGCAGAGTGTCGCTGAGGAAGGACGCGCCGTGGTGGAAAGCGTCTATCCCGAACCATTTGATCCCGCCGAAGTGCCACGGGGCTGGTCCGCCGCACCGGAAGGTGACGTTTCCGTCGTGGAACATCCTGGAAATTCCGGCGTCCTGCTGGCTTTTTCCCAGCACCGGCTGGTGGCCATCGCGGCCCGTGCGGGCGTGGTGATCGAGTTAGTTCCGCAGGTGGGAGATTTTGTGGCCCGAGGCCAACCGTTGTTTCGGATCCGCAATGGAACCGTCGATCCCGCTGACTTGCGGTCCCACATTGCCATTGGTCCAGAACGCACGCTGGAGCAGGATCCGCGGTTCGCATTTCGCATCATGGTGGACATCGCCAGCAAGGCCTTGTCGCCGGCCATCAACGATCCGACGACGGCCGTTTTGGCATTGGATCAACTGCATCATCTCCTGATGCACGTTGGTCTGCGCCGGCTGGACGCGGGACAGACGCGCGATGCTGCAGGACAGGTGCGCCTGTGCTTTGGGACCCCCAACTGGATCGACTATGTCAGCCTGGCCGTCACGGAAATTCGCCATTTCGGGGCGAGCAGCATGCAGGTGTCACGCCGGCTGCAGGCCATGATCGAGAACTTGCTGAGCATCCTGCCCGAAGCCCGCAAGGCTGCGTTGCGACAAGAACTCAGCCTGCTCCGTCGCGCCATCCAACGCAACTTCCCCGATGAAGAAGATCGCGCTCGGGCCGAGGTCGGCGACTTCCAGGGAATCGGCAGTTCTGAGTTGTCCTAACAGCCTGTTGAATGTGATCTCAGAAAATCTCGCGGAAAGCACAGGATGGTCAATTTGGAAGCAGTGGTTGCCGATCAAAACCCCGTGGGCTGGCGGTTCGACAACACGTACTCGCGATTGCCGGAAGCCCTTTTCGCACCGGCCAAGCCAGCCGCATTGGTGGGGTCGCCGCGGGTGGTCATTCTCAACCATCGGCTGGCGGACGAACTGGGTCTCGACCTGGGCGTGATGTCATCGGAAGCCGCCGCGACCCTCTTCGCCGGGCAGGATCTGCCCAGCGGTTCGCAACCGATTGCCCAGGCGTATGCCGGGCATCAGTATGGCGGTTTCACAATGCTCGGAGACGGCCGCGCCATCCTGCTGGGGGAACACCGTACGCCGTCCGGGCAGCTCGTCGATATTCAGTTCAAGGGGTCGGGGCGGACGCAGTTCTCACGTCGCGGCGATGGCCGTGCCGCGCTGGGGCCAATGCTCCGTGAATACATCATCAGCGAGGCGATGTACGCCCTCGGAATTCCGACCACGCGCAGTCTCGCCGTCGTCACCACGGGCGAACCGGTCTACCGCGAGACGCGGCTGCAAGGAGCGATCCTGACCCGCGTGGCGGCCAGTCACATTCGCGTCGGGACGTTCGAGTACCTGGCGGCCAAACAGGACGAATCAAACCTGCGGGTGCTGGCCGACTACACGATCAACCGTCACTACCCGGAACTGGCAGTCTCACCGCACCGGTACTTGGAGTTCTTTCGCGCCGTGATGGACCACCAGGCCGCGCTGATCGCCCGGTGGCAGCTCGTCGGTTTCATTCACGGGGTAATGAATACCGACAACATGGCGATCTCGGGCGAGTCGATTGATTATGGCCCGTGTGCGTTCATGAACGCCTACCGTCCAGACACCGTCTTCAGCTCGATCGACCACGCCGGCCGCTACGCCTATGGAAATCAACCCGCCATCGCGCAGTGGAACCTGGCCCGGTTCGCCGAGACCCTGTTACCACTCCTGGCCCCTCAACAGGCAGAGGCCGTCGCCATCGCAACCGAGGCCCTCGGCCAATACCCAACTCTATTCGAGCAATACTGGCTGACCGGCATGCGAGCCAAGCTGGGGCTCCAGACCGCCGAGCCTGGCGACCTCGAATTAGTCCAGTCGCTACTGACGTGGATGCAGAAATCGCAATCCGATTTCACCAACACCTTCCGTGATCTCTCAGAGGCCAAGTCGCCACCAGGGAACCGTTATCAGGATCCAGACTTCCAAGCATGGTACGCCGACTGGCAGCGTCGCCTCAGCCACGAGACACAGCCTATCGCCCTGACCTACGCCGCAATGCGAAGCGTCAACCCAGCCATCATTCCCCGCAATCACCGGGTCGAAGAAGCACTCGCCGCCGCAGAAAACCACAACGACCTGTCGCTACTACACCGCCTGCTGGCAGCACTGGCAACGCCGTACGAAACCAGTCCCGATTTCGCAAAGTATCAAGAGCCTCCATCTGGCGATGACAGCTACCGAACATTCTGTGGAACGTAAGCGAATTGTTGTCTGCGACTTTGATCGGTAATAACTGGCCTTCCGATAGTCGGGAATCGAAAATGTTCGGTTCCTAACACCTTTGTTTTCACCCGTCACCTCGAAGCGTGAAGTGTGGAATTTGTAGAAGCGCGCCTGTTAGCAACTCAGATAGATCAATTTCAGTGAATATGTCGGCGGCGTCCGTTCTCACACTGTTTGCATCACTGCGAAGTTGCGATTGCATCTCGAGCCGATAACCATCTGCTCCACTTCCATAGATGACAATATAACAGCCGAGAACGGACTTCTGAGCAACTAGAGCGGGGACTTCATCTTTCACATACTCATCTCGACCGCCAAACTGGACGCCACCGAAAACGTGACTCGACAAACAGGCCGCAGTCTCTTCAAGCGATAAAGGCGAATCGAAATCCACACCAGCAAACCAATATTGCATCACATTATCCTGAATCTCGGCAAAGGTGCCAGCAATCGAAAAGCAGGTTCGGATCCTGACACGTTTGTTTTTCCCCCTTTGTTTTTCCACACCACGCGTTTCAAGCACCGCCGGTTACTCGCGCCGACCTGTATAAATCCAACTCCCATTCGGCAAGGGACGTCCCGTTTGCTGCGACTCGTGCGCAAGCAACGATACGTTGATATTCCGGCAAAGAGTCCAGTTTCGTCCATTTGACATTTCTGCAACCGGGAACGCGTGACAGAACGATGGCGTCAAACGGACAATGTGGTGGCGTCGGAATATGGTTAAAGCACCACAAGAGTTTGAGATAAAGGTTAAGAGCCTTTTGGGCAGAGCCAATTCGGAAACGACCATCTTTCAAAGCAGAAGAATGCTTGCCTGAGAGCGTTTGCTTGAGACGCTTGATGTTTGCAAAGTGTTGCTCCTCGGAGACCTCGTTTCGGTAGTCACCAAGCAGAGCCTCCAACGCCTCGCGGAGTGCCGAGCGAAATGCGCGTCTTTGAATTTCTGTGGAGTTCTCGGAGTAGAGGTGTCCACGTTGCACTGTGCCCGAGAATGCGATGCCGAACGCTACGTCCGCAAGAAAGGCCGGTCGTTTCGATTTCATATGATGCAACCCTACAACCAAGCTCACCTGCCAGGGCTGCCAGGTAAGACATTGGTCCGCGAGAAACAAGTAAAGAGGCGCTGGTCAGATGCAGCGCCTGGTTTAGCGGCGGTCTCACTCACGGCAACTCGTACTCCAGGTCTTGCAAATGTGCCGGTGCCTTCGACAGTTGCGGCAACGGCAATGAGCCGGCCGATGTGTACAGCGGCTTTTTCAGATCAAGATAGTGGAAGAAAAAGGCATAGCGAGCCTTACCTTTTGATTGTTCAAGTATGCGGTCATCGTAAGGAGCTTGCCAGTTCATTTTGGATTGGCCGACAACCTCTTGTGTCACCCCGCCAATGTCGAAATCTTCGACGTTGCCCTCGACGAGTAGCTCGATAAGGTGAACCGGCTCATCTGCTTCGATCGGATGCACACCCAAGATTTTCGCCTGTGTAGACATAGATAAAGCCGAACATGTAGTCTGCAGAACGCAGCACATCTGCCTTTCCACGCAACTGGCAGGAATCCTTAAATGCTATATGGCAAAATGGCGTATGTCAATCATATTAGGGATCTCATGTTCCTCGGTTCCTCAGGTGTTCCAAATTCAAAATTGGCGCGAGTTCAACGCTCAACCACTCCTCAACTCCGGAGCCAATTTTGTATTTTGAAGACCCGCCCCCAAATCGAACGACTCTCATCCAACCGGCCGAAACACGAAGTCCATCAAATCGATTCACTCGTCACGAGACAACCTGGAGACCACACAATCGTTCGGAGCTTGGAGTGCGTGAGTCTTAAAAAAGGGAGGGCGATGCTCCTGCGGAGCCTAATACGAGCCATAGCTCGGCGTCCGCCGGAGGCTTCAAATGTTGCCTCCGGCGGTCGCCGACCTGCGGTCGTACTAGGCTTGGCGGGAGCCTCGCCCTCCCGGATCTTCCCTGTTTCAATACGCTCTCGCAGCGCTACTTCGAGACGGTCGCCAAGCTCTTTTCGGGGTGCTTTCCACGCGCCGATCCCAAACCGGGGCTGACGGCGATGTGGCGACGAATCTCGGTGGTCGTGGCGGCCAGATGTTCCAGCCGGCGGCAAACCTGATGCGCCTCACTGCAGGCGGATTCCAGTTGCGGAAACAGCCCCGATCCCAGCCGGCTTTGGGCCAATTCCACTGCCAGCGCGTTGATCTGCTGATTCAAGCCTTGGCGCAGGCCTCGCGTGAATAACATCAGCAAGAATCCCGACCACAGGATCAGAAACACTCCGGCGGCGAGATAGAAATCCATGGTCAAAATGGGAGTCTTCAGGAACACCGAATCCCAGAAGAAATTCTTGCCGATACGAATGACGAGATAGCTGACGAACGCCAGCCAGAGGAACTCATAACAGGTTCGGCGGAACCATCCCGAGTGGCGGCGGGCGAGCGACGAGATGATCTCTTCGACCTGCCGCGCCGCGTCACCGAGAAATTGACCTTCAACTCGTGCCGCTTCGTGCCGCAGATGGGCCAGATCAGCGACCAGCAGGATCCGGGAATCAAACCGGGCGGAATGCACGTATCCCGACAGGACCAGTTGGGCCTCGCGCAGCACATGGTCATCCAGGCCCAGGGTCGCCAATTGCTGCATGCGGTCTTCGCTCTCTTGTTCCACACGGCGCGAATTGAGCCACTGCATCCCCTGCATGGCCCCCAGGATGGCCAACTGAGCCGAACTGCGAGCTCGCACCAGCGTGGCCGAGGCCAGCAACGATCCCAGGCTGTTATACAGTCGTAGGACCGACGAAAACGGACTGAAACCCCAGATTTGAGCGACCTCACCCAGTAGCCGGCGTTCCCACAAATTGCGGCTCGCCAGCAATTCGTCGCGCAGCCGGACCGTCATGGTCTGCAGCATGCGCTGTCGTTGTCGTTCGAGTTCTTCCTCAAGCTCAACGAGTTGCAGTTCGTGATCCGCCAGCGTTTTCCGGCAGTGATCGAGAGCCGCCTGCACGAGATCCAGCAGATTGGCTCGCCGCACCTGCGTGCGCTGTGCCGTCCCCAATTCGCGCGACAACAAATCCAGCAATCGGCTAAAGTCACCGCTGGGCCGCTGTCCCGCCGCCTGTTCTCGCAGGGCTCGCAGCGAATCGACGAAAAAGACATCGGGGACTTCATAGTGCTCGGCTAACAGGCTCCGCCAGTCGTCGCGAATATCCTCATCCAGGTCGGCGTGAGTTTGCACGAAGATCAAGCGACATCCGGCCGCCGCCTGCGACAACTCTTGAACAACACGGGCCGATCGATATTTTTGTTGCGTCGACGTATAGAGCAGGACGTCGCAATGCGGCAGCAACTGTCGCAGGCGTTCCAGGTTCGAGCCCGCCGTTTCGGCCTCATTGGTATCGGGATCGGGACAGTCAACGATGACGATGTCGCGGAGGGCGGGAGCATCGACAAGCGTGATCTCAAAAGTCTCCAGCGGCAAGCCCAGCGGCTCGAGTTCCGTGAGCGGATGGGCGACCAAAATCGGCCGCGTCGTGGTCGGCCGCTGGCGACCACTGGCCGTGCATTCGCGGCCGACGAGCGCATTGATGAGAGCGCTCTTGCCAGTACCGGTGCCGCCAAATGTCGCGACCACCAGCGGGGCTTCAAGGCGCACCCGTAACGATTCGACCCGAAAGACCACTCGCCGCAGCAACGCCCGGCTGGCCTGCAGTGGCTCCCAGTTGGAGTCAATCTCCAGCCACGAATTCAATCGTTCCAGTAGATCATCGACCTGAGCCAGCAACTCAAGCTGCAGGAGTTCCGGCACAGACATGGTCAAGTCCTATCGCTGTGTGTATTGGGGGTGCCACTGGCTTTGCCAGTGCTCTTGGTGGCCCGAGAATTTGCTAGAACTGGCAGAGCCAGTGACACCCAGCACGAAACTTAATCATAGCGTTTTTTCTACACCAGCGCAGCATAAAACCGCGCGCCCGGCCAATGGCAGAGCACGCGGTTTAGATCAGCAATGATTTATCGCAACTCGTTACAAGCTCAGCAGATCACGTCTTGACGCGTGAACTCTTGGCCTTCCGAGCCTTGGAATTGGCGGGACGTTGTCCCTTATTTGCCTTCTTAATCTGTCGGTGGGGCTTGGCCATTTCGTCCTCAAAGCTTCCTGCGCAAACAAAACCGAAGTCCTCAAATAGAACTCCTTCAAAGCATAGTCTATCGGTTGGGATCGCACCTGAAAAGGATTGAATCAGGGAAAATCCATGATCGAGGACACTTTCCGGTAGGTTCAAACCATATTCTTCACGAAGTGACACAACTGTATATGCAAAAGCGATTTATAACGAATCAGCGTTGCTTCGCCAGAAACCGCTCGAATTCCTCTGGCAGGGGAGACTCGAAGCGTAACGGTTCGTGGGTGCGAGGGTGGTCAAATCCCAAAATCGCCGCGTGCAACGCCAACCGGTTGGCCCGCCACCCGGGATGAAACGACCGGTCGGTGCGATAGCGTTCATCTCCCAGCACGGGATGGCCGGCGTCGGCGAAATGGACGCGGATCTGGTTGCGGCGGCCGGTTTCCAGGCGTACGCGGACATAGGTGGAATCCGCGAGCGTGCGTTCCACTTCGTAGTGCGTGATGGCGATTTCTCCTTCGTCTTCGTCGTCGGTCGAATAGCGTTGCAAGCTCTTCGTGGTTCCCAGGTGCGTGGAAAACGTACCGGTCTGCTGACTGAGAACCCCGGAGACAATCGCGGCATATTCTCGTTCGGCCTTGCGGACCCGGAACTGGCTGATCAGTTCGTTGGCAATCCGGGTATTCTTGGCAAACACGAGCAACCCCGAGGTTCCTCGGTCGAGCCGATGTACGACAGACGCGCGGCCCCGCCGCCGACCAAGGTAGACGTTCAGAGCGCCCAGCAACGTATTCGTCTCACCGTGATCCGTGGGGACGGTCAGGATGGCCGCCGCTTTATCGACGACGATCAGGTGTTCGTCTTCGAACACGGATCGAAATGCCGAGTTGTGCCGTTCGGGCGGGGGTTCGTGGTAGCGCGTGTGCGGATCATGTCGGACGACGATGACGTCACCCGGCTTCACCTGCGCTCCGGGTTCGCGACAGATTTCTCCATTCAGTCGCACGCAGTGATGATGAAACATCCCGCGAATATCGGAACGCGACCGCCCGGTCAGATCCCGGACGATCTGATCCAGTCGTCCCGACCCTTCCGCTGCCACGACCTGCTGTGCTTCGAGGATTGCCATACGCTGACCTTGAGAATTCGCTTCGAGCTTTGGCATATCGTAAGCGACAAGCCGGCTTTTTGATAATTCGGAAATAATTCGACACAGAAAACGCAGTTCGAGGAAACTACAATCAGGGGTATGGGCCAACACGTTCTGGGATAATGCCCCCCGGCTCACCAGGATTTCCCAAAGTGAGCCGGCCAACGGATTCGCACTCTGTCTGCAAAGAGAGGCTCATTATGCGCCGCATTGCTTCGTATCTCACTGGGCTCGCCCTGGCTCTGTGCCTGCTGGCCACGCCAGTTTCGGCCCAGATCATCATCATCAACCCGCCCCCCCGTCTGCCACCCATCTCTCCGCGACCTCCAGTGCCGCCGCAGCGAGTGACGGAATACCGGATCCAATCGGTCGAAATGCAGGCCCAGGTCCGCGATCAGGCCGCGCAAGTGCAGATCTCGCAAGTCTTCGAAAATGTCGGCAGCCAGACGATTGAAGCGTCGCTGTACTTTCCGCTTCCCGATTCCGCGACGATTTCGGGGCTGACGCTGCTGGTTGATGGTAAGGAACTGCCCGGCAAGCTGCTGCCCAAGGACGAAGCGAAACGCATCTACGAAGAGACCGTCCGCCGCCAGCGAGACCCCGCGTTGCTGGAATACATCGGCCAGGGACTTTATCAAACGAGCGTCTTCCCCATTCCTGCCCGGGCGACGCGCAAGGTCGAGATCCGCTATACGCAACTCCTCGTGAAAGACACCGGCCTGATCGACTTCAGCCTGCCCCTGGGAACGAACAAGTTCTCCAGCCGGCCGATCGACAAGCTGGACGTCACCGTGCGGATTGAGGCGACCGACGCGATCAAGACGATCCACAGCCCCAGCCACCGCATGGACATCGAACGCCCCGACTCCAACCGCGCCGTCTGCAAGCTCTCGCTGACTAGCGTCCATGCTCCCGACGACTTTCGGCTGTTGTATGGCACGCAGAACGGACTCGTCGGCATGAACGTTGTCAGTTACCGGCCCAATCCCAACGAAGACGGTTATTTTTTATTGCTGGCCAGTCCTGAAGTGAAGTCGGCGATGGAAAACAAGGTCGACAAGACGATCGTGGTGGTCGTCGACAAGTCAGGCAGCATGAGTGGTGCGAAGATCGAACAAGCTCGCGAGGCATTGAAATTCGTCGTGCGGCAACTGCGGCCGGGGGACACGTTCAACATTGTCGCGTATGACTCCAACGTGGAGACCTTCCGTCCGGAACTCCAACGGGCAGATGAAGCATCCGTCAAGGCGGCAGTCGGTTATGCCGAAGGTCTGTTTGCAGGTGGTGGCACCAACATTGATGGAGCTCTGCAGACAGCTCTGAAAATGCTGGCCGACAAATCGCGGCCGAATTATGTCTTATTCCTGACCGATGGATTGCCGACCATTGGCGAGACGAATGAGCTGAACATCGCGAAAAACGCGGGACTCGCCAATACGGTGGGCGCCCGAGTCTTCAGCTTTGGCGTCGGTTACGATGTCAACAGCCGCTTGCTGGACCGGGTGTCGCGCGATCTCCGCGGGCAATCGGTCTATGTGAAACCGAATGAGAACATCGAATCGCAAGTAGCCGTGCTGTACAACAAGATTGGTTCGCCCCTGCTGACCGATCTGGCCCTGGCGTGGGAGTTTGATCAGCCATTGGCGGCCGATGCGGCAGCGGCCATTTCACGCGTCTATCCGAAGCAACTGACCGACTTGTTCCAGGGCGAACAGATCGTGATGGTCGGCCGCTACAAGGCCAACGGTACGGCGAAGATTACCCTGACCGGTTCGATCACCGGCGAGAAGCGTACTTTCACTTTCCCTGCCACTATGGTCTCGCAGTCGTCGAACGAAACGCATGGTTTTGTGGAAAAACTGTGGGCCACGCGGCGGATCGGCGAAATCATTGATGAGCTGGATCTGCGTGGGCAGAACAAGGAACTGGTCGATGAACTCGTGCAGCTTTCGCTGAAGCACGGCATCTTGACCCCCTACACATCGTTCCTGGCGGACGAGCGGACCAATCTCACGGCCCAGGCGGCGAACTCCAGTGTCGCTGCGGATCGGTTTGAAAAGCAACTGCGTCAGAACGCCAGTGGCCAGGCGGGTTTTGCCCAACGAGCCGCGAAGGGGCGCTTACAAGCCGCGGGTGCCGCTGGTGGGGCGCCGAGTGAACCGGCAGGACCGGCGGCCGGAGAAGCCGCACGCCGCGGCGGAGGCTTTGGTGCGGGCAAGGCCGCTCTGTTCGAAGACGCCGAAGGAAAAACTCAGGTGGCGGCCAATGTGCAGAATATTGGTCAAAAAACATTCTACCGGCGAGAAAACCAATGGCGCGACGCCAGCGTCACCCCGGACCAGGAAAAGAAGGCCCGGCGCGTCAAACAGTACAGCCAGGAATACTTCGAACTGGCGACCAAACACGGACCACACCTGTCGAAGTATCTAGCCTTCACCGAACCGGTCCTCGTCAATCTGGGCAACGAGACCTATCAAATCGATCCGCCGGACGAAGAGGTCAGATAGGAATGCCGTTCCAGTGCAAGTGAACGGCGAACCTGGATCAGGATCTCGCATAGCAATGCCTTCCGATGTGGCGATCACTGCGGAAGGCATTGGCTTTTAGAACAGATCCAGAATCTGTGTCGCGGAATCTCGTAAGAGTTCCGCGTGAGACTTCAGACATTCGGGGCGGAACTCTCACGAGATTCCGAGACACCCTGCTTTGAAGCGCTCTAGCTGGACCTTATTTTCCTGGCTGCTGAGCCCCTTCCAATAACCCCAGTGCGGTCTTGGCGGCGGCCCTCACATCGGCGGACTTGTCCTTCGTCAGTTCCCGCAATTCCGGTATCGCATCTTTCGCTTTCTCACCGTGGCCACCCAGAATCTTAGCGGCAAATGCCCGCGTACGCGGATCGGGGTCTTTGAGTTTCAGCTTCATGTCACTGATTAGTGCGTCAATCTCTTCAGTCGAGACTTCCTGCTGCGCGGGCTCGCTGCAGGCGACGTGAGAAAAACGGTTCTTCCGGGAAGTGAGTGCTAAGGGTAGTAAAAGAACGGACATGCTGTTCTCCTTTGAGGTTAGATCAAGAACTTCAAACTGGAGCAAACAGCATGTCCGAGAAAGTATTCTATCACGCGTTGGGATTGCGCGGCTATGAAATT
>CAMAVF010000197.1 GCA_945861445.1 Planctomicrobium piriforme
TTTCTCGGACATGCTGTTTGCTCCAGTTTGAAGTTCTTGATCTAACCTCAAAGGAGAACAGCATGTCCGTTCTTTTACTACCCTTAGCACTCACTTCCCGGAAGAACCATATATGCAGGTGCTGCTCAGGATTGCGAACGGAAAATCCAATGTGCGGAAGGTCCGAATTCAATCGGATACCGTGATTGGACGAAGCCCCGAGTGCCAGTTGAAAGTGGCCTCGAATCAGATCAGCCGTCGGCATTGCCAGATTGTGATTCGCGACACGGTTGTCGCCATCAAGGATTTGGGCAGTGCCAACGGTACGTTCGTGAATGGCCGGCAGGTTCCACCCGAAGTGGAAATCCCACTGACCCCGGGAACTCGGGTCATGCTGGGGCCGTTGCAGTTCACCGTGGAATACGACTTACCCGGCATGCCCGCCCTGACGGTTGCCGCCACGGACGAAGTCGCCGTGTCCGAGGCCGTCTCGCCGGATCCTCTGGCCGAGGTTTCTGAATCTGAACCTCAATTGCAAGTAGAAACAGTGCAAGTCGTTCCGCCAGATGGTCAAACACCGTTTCCGCCGTTCGTCATGGTTCCTCCCGAGCAGACTGTTACGCTCTTTAATCCGCTTGCAGTAGCTCCTGTGGCTCAAGTCGCAGTTTCTCCCCCAGCGACCGTCCATCCGGTAGCAGTGCCACCGGCGCCAGTCCCTGTTTCCGTTGCGACGCCAAAACCGGTTGTCGCCGTGCCGCCGCCGGTCGTCACCGCACCAGCGCCGATTCCCGTGATGGCTGCACCCGTTGCGCCGCCGATCGCCCCACCGTTTCCCGCGGCCCCGCCAACCGCGGTGGCCCCTCAGTTTTTTGCCCCTCCTGCCGAAGCAGCGGCGGACACCCAGGAAGAGGATTCCGGCGGCTTCAATTTCGGGATCTTCGCGGCCAGTGGATCGGGCGTGGTGGTGGAATCCGCCGCTGAGATTCCGATGATTTCGGAACCGCAACTGTCTGAACCTGCGAAAGTCGACACCCCCAAGCCGGCAAAAAAGGGACTGCTGCAGATGTTTGGGTGGGGCAAGAAAAAGGCCGCCACTCCCGAACCGGAAGCCGCACCGGATGCAGCTCCCGCGCCCGAAGTGAATGTCGCAGGTGAAGAAGTGGCGATCGAAGAACCCGCCGCGGAAGGTGGACTCTCCTTCGAGTTCCCGGTGGCCGAAGACGCGCCCGCTGCGGACGACGATTCGCCGGACGAGTCCTTCCAGAACCTTTTCAACAACCTTAAGTAGCCCTGACAAAACCGGTTGTGGGAAGTTCTGGACCGCGATCTTTTCACGCGGTTCTGAACTGACGCAGAGGTTTTGTTAGAGTTTATAAGTAGACCACTCGCTGGGCACTCGCTACCTTGTGTCCTGTCGGTGTTGATAACCGGCTGCAGGTGTGCGCGATTCTTTTGATGACCATTTTTTGTGGGAATGACCATGTCCGACTTGGCGGCAGAAGTGCTGGCACTGAATCAGAAGTTGCTGAATTCCATCGTCTCGGGTGACTGGGCGACATATACCCAACTGTGCGATCCAGCGATTACGTGCTTCGAACCTGAAGCGCGTGGCCAACTGGTGTCTGGACTGCCGTTCCACAAGTATTATTTCCCGGAAGCGCCGGTCGCCAACTGCAAAAAGAATGTCACGATGTGTTCGGTCAATGCCCGAATCGTGGGTGATGTTGCCGTACTGGCGTATGTTCGGTTGACACAATATGTCGATGCGAATGGTGCGGCGCAGACAGGCGCTGCGGAAGAGACTCGCGTCTGGGAACGCAAAGCCGGAGCCTGGAAGCACGTCCATTTCCACCGTTCGCCGCTGGCCTGATTATCCCACGGATGACTTGATTCCGGCGTACTGCCCTTGAGTCTGCCCTGAGGGATTCTGTGTTGCTACTGACTGGACATCGAGCCGTGCTGCCCATGATTCGTGCCGCTGTTTGTTTTCTTGCTGTTGGCGGACTGCTGTACCTCGCCGGTTGCAACCCACCGGCGGACGATAAGGCTCAGAACGCCCTGCCCTATCTGGGGCAGGAAATTCGCGTGGCCGTTCCCGCTGGGTGGGGATTCAAGGTCCTGTGGGAAGCGCAGCTCGAGGAATGGGCTGCGCGGACCGGTGCCAAGCCTGAACTGGTTGAGGTCGATATGACCGATGGTTCGGGGCCCTTGTTGAAGGCAGAAGGCGCCCCCCAATTGATCATCCTGCCGTGGACTCGACGTGGAGAATTGCTAGTCAACAGGCAATTGTCGGCTCTTCCGCCGGATGCTCTCGTCGAGTCGAAGCTGTCTTGGGACGACTTGTTTCATGGGCTGCGGGAACGGCAGGCCCAGATCGATACCGGCCCGGGGTTGATACCGATAAGCTCGCCCGTACTCGTTTGTTATTACCGGTCTGATCTCCTGGAAAAGGCCGGCCTGAAGCCGCCCCAGACGTGGGATGACTATCAGACTCTGCTTGATCAACTGGAGACCTGGGCTCCCGGTCTGACCGCTGCCGAACCGTGGTCGCCCGAGTTTCGCGCGACGATGTTTCTCGCGCGCGCGATTCCCTATGTGAAGAGTTCGGGCCAGTATTCCATCTTCTTCAATGTCGAAGATGGCGCACCATTTATTGCCTCACCGGGGTTTGTCAAAGGTCTCGAGGGGGCGCAGGCGGCGCTCAAGAAACTTTCTCCGGATGTCTTGAAGCTCGATCCGGTAGCGTGTCGAAATCTGGTCGTTGGAGGAAAAGCGGCACTGGCGATTGGGTTGGAAAATGGTCCCGTTGCGGGAGGATTCAACCTGGCCGCCACAACCCCGCCGGCTGAAAAAACTGTGGCGGCAGTCCAGCGGGCCGACGCGGTGGCGATTGGCTTCTGCAGACTGCCTGGTGCGGCACAAGCGTTTGATACGACCTCCAATGAATGGCTTCCGGTCGACAACCAGGCGGCGAATTTTGTCACGTTAACGGGATTTGCAGGCTTGTGTGCCGCGGTCCCGACCGGAACCAAGCCGGAGCAGGCATCGGCGGCCTTGAATCTGCTTGCCGCGCTGCTGTTGGATGAAGGGACCGCATTTCCGCCCGGTGCCAAGTCTCTCTGTCGAGAAAGCCAGACTCTCGACGCGGCAAGCTGGACCGGGAAGGATCTTTCGGCCGCGGAAGCGGGCAAGTACGTCGGCGTGGTAGGTCAGAGCCTGCGCGATCGGCAACAGGCGAGTGAACTGCCGGTTCCAGGTCATGTGGAGTTTCGAGCCGCGTTGACCAAGGGATTGACATCCTGTCTGGAGAGCGGCCAACCCCCGGCGGAAGCGTTGACTGCGGTCGCTGCGGAATGGCAAGAGATCCTAAAAAAGATCGGTGCGGCCGATGTGTTATCCAGTTACCGGAGTGCGCTGGGGCTGAGTCGTCGGGAATCTTTGTAACGTCGTCTTCACGCGGAGCGAAGAAGGCTACTATTGCGCATTGGTACGCGCGACTCGTTCTTGGTAAACTGCTGCGGCTGTTCAGAATTGAGGGTTCGCGCCGTGATCCAAGTGATTGCCGGACGCGTTCTCATTCCCAGCGTGTGCAGCAAGTTCAGTGGCGATTGACGGATTCGTTAACAACTTCAACCTCTGCGATCCCACGCTGTTGTCTTGAAATCTGACTTCAAGCAGCAGTCACCCGCGGAAGGCATTGGACCAACCTTCGGAGTTTCCTGACTCATGAGTACGACACCCGCAAATCCCGGCGACCCGACCAATGCATTGGGTGCCAAGCCGCACACCCGGGACGAGGTGCCGGCCCGGATTTTCCTCGTTTCCTATCCCAAGATTATCTTCCTGTACCCGACATTTCTGATGAGCCTCATCGCGGGCATTATCCTCAGTTTTGAGGGGGACCCGCAGAGCACCACGTCGTATGTGCTGACGTCGCTGTTCCTCGGTATCTTTACGATGAACCTGGTCGTCTTCAGCTTTGACTTCCCGCGGACAACGTCGCTGACTCTGTTCTTCTTTATCGCCGCCTGTGTGCTGGGAATGTTCCTCACCTTCCAGTTTCATCCGGAGTGGGCGGGGATCCTGACTGCGATTTTTGGAAAGATCCATCCCTTCGCCAATTCGACCTTTTTCCACCTGTTCAGCATCATGCTGGCTGCCATCTATCTGATGGTGGTCGTCAACTTGCAATTCGACTACTGGGAAGCCCGCCCGAACGAATTGCTGCACCATCATGGCATGTGGAGTGATCTCGAACGGTTTCCGGCTCCGAACCTGCGGATTTCCAAGGAAATCAACGACGTGTTCGAATACCTGTTGCTCCGCTCGGGGCGCCTGGTGCTGACCCCCAGCAACGAACCGCGGGCGATTGTGCTCGACAACGTGTTGTTCATCGACCGCAAAGAACGCGCGTTGACCCGAATGCTGAGTGCCTTGCAAGTCCAGGTGCGGACTGACTCGTGACGCCGTCGCCTGACTCTCCGTCAGCCGGTATTGTCGAGCTGGATCGCTTGCCCAAAAATGATTGCCCATTAACAGTCGACGACCTCGCCTCGCGCGTGAATTATCTCCCCTCGCCTCGGTACTCCGGGGAGAGGGGTCGGGGGTGAGGGGCTTCGCGAGCGACATTGAGATCGGCACAGCCAACAGTCCAGTTGGCCTACAAAACTAGAAGTCGGCATCGTTGGTTGATCGTGCCCCTCACCCCCATCCCCTCTCCCCGGCGTACCGAGGCGAGGGGGGAGAGATTTTCGTTCTTTCGCATTTGGTCAAATCGCTATCACCCCACGTTACTCTCCCAATCCAGTCAGCCTCCCGCCACACGCCACCAGCGTAGTGTGCGTTGTGGGAAAAGCTTGGACCGTAGACTGATCGGGGGAAAGACTCAGCCGCTGAAGATAGGCCCCCGTCGCCGCATCGCAGACTGTGATCTTCGATTCCGTGGCGGACGGCCCCGTGCGGTTGGGGTATGCCATGACTGTCGTGCCGCTGGTACGCACGTGCCACGACACGTTGCCATCGCCCAGATAGCGTTCCCAGATCAACGCTCCATCCTGCAGCCCCAACGCTCGCAGGATGCCATCCGCGGCCACGTAGACACGGTCGTCAACGAACTGAATGGCCGAGCGGGCATCCTCGATCAGCGACTGTCCCAGATATGCTTTCCACAAGATGTTCCCCTGCAATGAATCCACCGCAATCAGCATCTTGCCATCCATGACGATCAGGCTGATGCGTCCGTAGCTCAGAACTTCCGGGTACAAATTGGATTGTGAAATCGGTCCCTGCCACGTCCACGCCCGCGGTCCTGCGTCGGTCGTCCATGAGTAGCCGGGCTTCGACCAGGTTTCAATCCGCCCCAGCGGACCGACTGTCACCAGCGTGCCATCTGCGCGCAGGGTCGGTGGTCGCAGCCAATTGGCGGAATCGGTTGGAAAGCGCGCCACTTCGGACCCATTCGTCGGATTCAGGAATACAACAGTGTCAGGTGCGAGTTGGCCGATCACCACATGCTGAGCGCTGAGTCCCCAGCCATTGGATAGACCGCGAGACGCGGTCAACTGCCACGCGAGCTGGCCTCGATCTACGTTCCAGGCCACGATGTCTTGGGTTCCCTGTCGTGCCAGCAAAATGTCGCCGACGAGTGCAAAGTCCCGCAATGCCCCGGCCGACGTGTGCAGCGGATGCCCAGTTGCAGTGCCGGGTGATCTCGATCCGGAATTGAAATGCACGGAGATGATTTGGTGAGAGGGCCGGTCACTTTCTTCCGCTCCCTCAGGTGCCCTGTGCAGCCACACGGTCTCGCCAGTGGTGACTGATACGGCTCGTACTTCGACGGCGGAGCCCAGGATCAATTTTTCCGCCGCGAAACCTGCCCACAGCACCGGATGAGACAACTGGAGCTGCCAGCGCGGCGTGCCGTCGAACAGATTCAGGCAGGTCAACGGACTTCGGTCGACCAGCACACAGGCGGTCTCGAGCGACGGCGGAATTCCCACCGGATAGACTGCTGGTAGATCTGTTTCGCAGTGGAATTCCCAGCGTCGCCGCAGTGGCCAGGGATACGCCTCGTTCGCGGTCAGAATGCTCTGGGCAACGTACTGAGGTTGTGCAAGTCGCTCGCGAACCAACTCGCCAATCGAGATCTGACGATCGAGTTCCGTGACCAGTTGATCTGAACTATGGCGAGCGGCCTGATTCCAAGCCGCTGCGGCGGGATGCCAGGCCTGTTGTGATTCCAACCCCCGAGCAATGCCACACCACGCGCGACCCCGGTCGTCGTTGCTGTGTGCCACGGTTGATAATTCCCGCAGCCTCCTTAACGCTTGATGGGGGTGGGCTTTCAGCAGATCCTCAGCCGCCGAAATCGCCTGGGCGGATGCTGACTCATGCAGGACCGGCGAGTAATGTGATGTGCGGATGCGGCGGAAGACATCGTGGTATTCGGAAGTTTCTTCCAGAACAGGCACGGACTCGGTGACGTTGGCCGACGCATTGGCTTCCTTCCTGGCCACCACCTGCGCCGTGATCCAGGAGACCATTTCGACGGGCGTAGAACGCGGGGTGAGCAGTTGTGATCTGCCCCTTTCCGACGAGTCGTCTCCGCCGAACTGCAGCCCGGGGTTGCGCGCAGCGGTCTCTCGTTTCGCCGCTGCATCGAACGCCACTTTGAGCCTGTCGGGGGCAACCGTGGGATCGGACTGTGTTAACTGCCACGCCTCGCGCAGCCGAGCGTCAATGGCTCGATCGCTGGCCACGGCAGCCAGTGGCCGGCCCATCCACTCATCGCCGGGACGCGCTAACTGCGAGGCGGCCTGAAACTGGTCGGCGGCTTTTCCCCAGTCTCGTGTTTCCAAAGCAACCCGAGCCAGATGCCACGCGCGGGCTGCCGGGGCCTGCCGCCGTGTGAAGTGCGGTTTCAGGTTCTTGGAGCGCTGCGGTGCTGGGCCGTGATCCGAGAAAACCGCCAGGCGATTGGGCTGGGCGACCAACAGATAGTGATCTGTCAGCAGCAGATTTCCCCCGTATTGCCCATGTACGGCAAACAACGGCAGCCGTTGCTTGATCGCGCCGGTGGCCTGATCCACCACGAAGATCTCTTCGTGAGTGGGCCAGTAGAGCAGGTCCTCGACCATCAGCCCGCGGCCGAAGCCGTGTGATTCGGGATCGGAGTCACCGATCTTCCAGACGACTTTTCCCGAGTCCACCGCCACGCCCCATAACTCGGCACCTGAGACAAACATCATGCCTTTGGAAACGCCCAGGAGTGCTTGAATCGGGCGATTGAAGGACCGTTTCCATTTCAGCAGGCCCGTTTCGGCCTCAAACGCCAGCAGTTCATCGGAATCGATGGGGGCGACATACAGCGTGCCATCGGCGAACATGGCGGGCAACGGACCGCGCTGCAGACGTGCGGTGAATTCATGCCGCAACTTCGTATCATCAACGCGCGGATAAGAGACAATCCACTTGATGGTCCCCGCGCTCGGATCCAGGGCCGCAATACCTCCCATGTGCGTCGCGTAATACAGTGTCCCTTCGCCCCACGTCAGCAAGTGCTGGTTGACGTCGAATTCCTGGAAGTTGGGATTCGTCTGTCCCACACACAGCTTGCGGTTCCAGATCAGTTTCCCCGTCAGGCTGTCGAAGCAGGCCACGTTGGCCTGGGGCTGCGGATTCAAGCGTCGCATGCCGACGTAGACCCGGCTGCCGACCACCAGCGGCGAGCCTTCGAAGTTCCAGCCACCCGTCTCGGGCTCAATGGTGGAAGCGAATGTTTCCCACACTGGCTTCCCTTCGCCATGAGCCAGATCGAGGCACACCAACAGCCCAGATCGCTCGTTGGTATAGGGTTGCACGGAGCCCATGCGAGCATACAACCGCCCATCGGCGACCGTCATGGTAAAGCGTGGCAGGCCAATATTGCCGACGGGACCATCACCGAACGCCCGCGGCAAATTGGTGCCCACTTGAGTGGCGAATCCGCTGGTATAGATCTTCGCGTCGGTCGCATCGTCTGACCACGCAGGTTGACCGGTTTGCAGGCGATAGGCCCGGATGTATTCGTCGTCATTCACGAGGACCACATCGCCGTAGACGACTGGGAAATAGGAGAGTCCCCCGATGGATCCCGGCTGGAATCCTCGACGTTGTTCTTCGCCATACGACCGCAGGTCGGCTTGCCAGCGGAGCGCCCCCAGTTCAGCCGCTTCGGTATCGACGTGATAGCGCTGCGGGCTGCCGCCAAAAGTCTCAACGACGCTGGTTTGCAGAGAGACGGGCCACTCTTCAGCTGCCGCTGCGACTGCTTTTAGAATCGTCGACAGATTCCCCTGCCGACCTGCCAGGCGGCCTTCCGCGTCGGGATAACGCTCGGCAAACACAGCGAGTTCCCGTTCGATTTCGAGTCGATCACCCGAATGAATCGTACACAGAATCAATCGAGCCAGAATCATTCCCAGATCGAGATCGCTGTCCGGATAGGCCAGCCAGGTGACGGGCTCACCGAGTGCCTTCGGTCGCGGCGGCGGCAGGATCTGCTCCCAGAAGCTGCGGGCCCGCCACACATCGCCGGCATCCCAGGCCAGATCACCCAGCAACAGCAGTGCGTCATCGGCAAAGCTGCAACAATACCCCTGCTGCAGAACTTTGAGCAGCAGTACTTCGTCGGCCGTATCGCGTCCCGTTTCGAAGCTGGGCTTCAACACCGGATCAAGCTGCTGGCGATAGATTTTTAAGCCTTCGGGAGGCAACCCCGCCGCGAGCATCTGCACATAAATCTGGACATTGACATAACGCCCCGGCGTGGTGGCGACCAGTTTTCCGACGTGCCCATCACTGATGCTGCGCAACAATTCAATCGCTTCGGGCAACTGGCCGACTCGCAGATGCGTCTGGACGGTTGCAAACTTCTTCGTCGCCGCATTGTCGATGTCCAGCAGCAACGTCTCGTGCTGTTGTTTCGCGCGAGGTGCCTGAGCCCACAGTGGCGCAATCAGTCCGACAAAGCAGCAGACCGCACACAGGCTGCTGAGTCCAGGCGGAAATCGTCGCAACATATCGAGTCAGCTTTCGTCCGACGTGATCAACTGGCTCAAACGAGATCAAAAGAGAACGCATGAGTCGTTGGTGCTGATGGGAGGGTGAGGCTCCTGCCGAACCGCGTAGTCTATTGGATGTCGGAAGACCAAGCGGTTCGGCAGGAGCCTCACCCTCCCGTCGACTATAGACTTTTCTACAAACCACCATATTGTCCCCTGATGCGTGTGTTTGGACAAGGTGGGATATAGAATGATGCGACTCGTCGCCGACACTTATCGAACCTGTCCGCGCGATATCAAAAACTCCCAAGTCTCTGCGAAATACGATTCCAGATTATGTCAGACGCACTGGAAGACCCAGTCCCGGTTCAGTCCGAAGGCGAAGCGCGGGAGCGTGAGGCCCAAGCCATCAAGGGCTTAGCCACGGCTTATTCCCGCATGCAGGAAGAAATCGCCAAGGTCATCATCGGCCAGCATCACATCATCGACGATCTGCTGGTCGCGATGTTTTGCCGCGGCCATTGCCTGCTGGTCGGCGTTCCAGGTCTGGCCAAGACCCTGCTGGTCAGTACGATCTCGAAGATTCTGCAGTTATCCTTCCGACGTATTCAGTTCACGCCCGACTTGATGCCGGCCGACATTACCGGCACGGACATTCTGCAGGATGATCCGGAAACGGGTCGCCGGTCGTGTCAATTCATGCCGGGCCCTCTCTTCACCAACATTCTATTGGCGGACGAAATCAACCGGACGCCACCGAAGACACAGGCCGCTCTGCTGGAGGCCATGCAGGAACGGCACGTCACGGCGGGGGCCAACACGTATCGCCTGCCGCTTCCTTTTTTCGTCCTGGCGACTCAGAATCCGATCGAACAGGAAGGGACCTATCCCCTACCCGAAGCACAGCTCGATCGCTTCATGTTTAACCTGGTCTTGAAGTACCCGACCGCAGCCGAAGAGCTGCGGATCCTCAAGCAGACAACCAGTGGGGAAGAACCCAAGCTGACGACCGCCTTGACGGGACGTCAAATCCTGGCGCTGCAGGAAGTCGTGCGGAAGGTGCCAGTTCCCGACCACGTTTTCGTCTATGCACGGGACATCGTGCGTGCGACGCGGCCCGAAGAACCGGAAGCCTTCAGCTTTGTCAAGCAGTACATTACCTGGGGAGCCGGACCGCGGGCGGGGCAATACCTGATCCTGGGCGGCAAAGCGAAAGCCCTGCTCAGCGGTCGATTTCATGTCACGACCGACGACATCAAGTCGGTCGCCCATCCCGTCCTTCGACATCGCATCGTTACGACTTTTCAAGCGAATTCCGAAGGGATGACCCCCGATCGCGTGATTGATATGCTCCTCGCGAAAGTGAAATTGCCGATTTGATTACCGGTATCACCTTGGCCGAATGGCTTAGTAAGCCAGCGGATTGCGTAAAGGTCATTTGTGTTGTCGTGCAACGACAGATTCCTGACCCCGGTAGGGGTCGCAGAGATTAGCCGGTGGTTGAGCGCAGCGACACCACCGGAACGCGATGCTATAGGACATCGACCCTGGAGGGGTCGCAGAGCGTCTCGGTGCGACCCCTCCAGGGTCGGACAACAAAGAATTCGTCAACCGGTGGTGTCGCTGCGCTCAACCACCGGCTAATCTCTTTAATCCCTCCGGGATACATACAATTGGATGACTCACTTCACGCGGCTGAAGCCGTAATAGCCCTTTCCTACCAGAATCTTCATGAACATCCCCCCCGATCCAATCCTCCCCAATGAGACCTCCCCTGCGGCCCCGGAACTGCACGTTACCTATCGGGAAGCATTCATCGTCTGGTTGAGAATCGCCGCCTTAAGCTTTGGTGGCCCGACTGCTCAAATTGCCGTGATGCATAAGATCCTGGTCGACGAGAAACGCTGGATCAGCGAGCAGCGGTTTCTGCACGCCTTGAACTACTGCATGCTGCTCCCTGGTCCCGAAGCGCAGCAGCTCGCGGTGTATATCGGCTGGTTGCTGCATCGGATCAAAGGGGGCTTGACCGCCGGCATCATGTTCGTGCTGCCGGGCTGCGCGTCCATCCTGGCTCTGAGTATCCTCTATGTGACCTATCAACAGACCACGTTACTGCAATCGGTCTTCTTCGGCTTGAAGGCTGCCATCATCGCGATCGTGATCGAGGCCGTGCTGAGAATCAGCAAGAAGGCCCTCAAGAATCGCGTCATGGTACTGATCGCCGCACTGGCTTTCATCGCGATGTTCGTGTTTCGCATTCCGTTTCCGTTGGTCATCATTGCCGCCGGACTGATCGGCTGGATTGGCGGTCGCTACAGCGAGCGTTATTTCTTCGTGCTGAAACCACTTACCAAATCGACGACCGACACGACGGCCGTTCCGCCAGCCGACCGGAATGTCGCCGATCCGTATTATCGACCCTCAGCGTTCCGCGCATTGCGTGCGGCGGTGATCTGCCTGGTGTTGTGGATTGCCCCCATCGTCATGGCGTGGCAAGTCTTCGGCACCACGAGCGTCTATTTTCAGGAAGGCATCTTCTTCAGCAAGATGGCGCTGGTCACATTCGGGGGTGCCTATTCCGTCCTGGCGTATGTCGCTCAGCAGGCCGTCGAAGTGTTCGGATGGTTAAACGCCGCCGAGATGCTCGACGGCCTGGGCCTGGCTGAGACGACCCCCGGTCCGTTGATCATGGTCGTGCAGTTCGTCGGGTTCCTGGGGGCCTATCGCCATCCCGAGCCACTAAGTCCGCTGTGGGGCGGCATCCTCGCCTCATTCATCACGACCTGGGTCACGTTTGTGCCCTGTTTCCTGTATATCTTTGTGGGAGCACCGTACATCGAATCGCTCCGCAACAACAAGTCCCTCTCGACCGCCCTGTCGAGCATCACGGCTGCCGTCGTGGGTGTCGTTCTCAACCTGGCGGTCTGGTTGGCGTTGAAGACATTATTTCGCACCAGTGGAGAAGTTTCCGTGGGGCCACTGCACGTGTTATTGCCCGTCTGGTCCAGACTGAATGTCGCCGCGTTGGGAATCACGCTCGCGGCGTGTTTCATGACGTTCCGGCTCCATTGGAATCTGTTTAAGACCCTGGCAGTGTGTACGGTTGCTGGATGGTTCTTGTATTCGGTCTAACTTCCGACCACGAGCCACCACTTCATGAAGCACGCACAGGCCCAGTAGTATGCCGAAAACGAAACTCCCGCCAGTAGTGGATCGGCAAGCAGTGAATATCGGTAATTGTGAGACAGCCACCGCGAGCACAGGGCCGAGACAGGAAATGCTGGCAGAAATCCGATCAAGTAGGCCCATTCGATCGACATGCCCAGGCTGCGGCAGACATGAAAATAAAAGGTGCTCGCTGCCAGCAAGGCCAGCCCAGCCCCGCGCGACCACCAGCGAGCTTGCCGCGGATTGGGTTGCCGTTCACTCCAACTGATCACGTTGAACGTGATCTGAAATACGGTCCACAACGCCAGCGGCCACGTGAAGAGATAGTGCTCGCGCCCGGGATTGACCAGGGCGCTGCCGCAGACTCCGCAAAGTAAAACAGTCAGCCAGAACGCGACTCGCCACACGACAGTCCCGTGAAACGGCGTTGCAACGACTGGGACACCCGCGTGGTGGATTGGCTTTCGGATACGCCCAACGGCCCAATGGATCAGCCACCCGATGCCCGCGACGATCAGGCCAGTCAGCGTTCCGACCACCAGCCTGGATTATTCATCGGTGGTCGCAAATTCGCCAGCTTGGTACCTGGTGTGTGTTCCCCCTTTCGATGAAGTGGTTCAGCGCACACCTTCCCCCTCCCCAAGTGCCAGATCTGTGATGTCGGGTCCCGATGAATAAAGTCTTCC
>CAMAVF010000198.1 GCA_945861445.1 Planctomicrobium piriforme
GTCCCCGTGAATTCAGTTTCGAGCCCCAATTTCCCCACTTTCCGCCCGATGCCCTCCCCAGCCGATCCTCTTCAGAACAAAGCACCCCTCGATCATACAACGAGGCATCAAACCCACCAAAATGGTACGACCCCCGGATGCTTACGTAGGCGCAGTGGCTGGTTTATGTCGTTGCCGTAATTGTCGCTCGCAGGAACTCGCGATTCAGTTGTGAGATGTTGACGACTGAAATCCCCGCCGGGCAGGCCGCTTCGCACTCGCTGGTGTTGGTACACGAACCGAAGCCTTCCTTGTCCATCTGCGCGACCATCTTTTGCACGCGTTGGGCTCGTTCCGCCTGGCCTTGCGGCAACAGGGCGTACTGCGAGACCTTCGCACCGACGAACAACAATGCCGAGGCATTCTTGCAGCTTGCCACGCAGGCGCCACAGCCGATGCAGACTGCGGCATCCAGCGCCTTGTCCGCGTTGACCTTCGGGACGGGGACCGAGTTCCCGTCCGGGGCATTGCCCACATTGACCGAGACGAAGCCGCCCGCCGAGACGATGCGGTCAAACGCCGAACGGTCGACGACCAGATCCTTCAAGATGGGGAACGCATTCGCTCGCCACGGTTCAATCACGATCGTGTCGTGGTTGTGGAACTTCCGCATGTGCAACTGGCACGTCGTGGTCTTGTGGTCCGGACCGTGGGCCTGGCCGTTGATCATCAGGCTGCACGTGCCGCAGATCCCTTCACGACAGTCGTGGTCGAACGCCACCGGCTCTTCACCCAGAAGATTGAGCTGTTCGTTCAGAATATCGAGCATTTCCAGGAAGGACATCTCGGTGGAGATTCCCTTCAACTGGTATGTCTTGAACTGGCCGCGATCCTGGGGACCGTCTTGACGCCAGATCTTCAATGTTAAGTCGAGCGTCGCGCTCATTCCCGATAACTCCTCTTGGTGAGGTGAACTTCATCGAACGTCAGCGGTTCCTGATGGCGGACCGGTGCGGCTGCGTCACCCTTGTATTCCCACGCGGCGACATGGCAGAAGTGATCGTCATCGCGCACCGCTTCGCCTTCTTCCTGATACTCTTCGCGGAAGTGACCGCCGCACGACTCGTTGCGTTTGAGAGCATCCGTCGCCAGCAATTCACCGAACTCCAGGAAGTCGCCGACGCGGCCTGCGTACTCCAGGCTCTGGTTAAGCTCATCGCCCTGGCCGAGGACCCGCAGATTCTCCCAGAACTCGCTGCGCAGTTCACGGATCTTGCCGATGGCCGTTTCCAACCCGGCGGCATTGCGCGACATTCCGCAGTTGTCCCACATGATGTGGCCCAGTTCGCGGTGGAAACTGTCCGCCGAACGCCGGCCTTTGATTCCCAACAGTTGCTTGGTCTTGGCCTCGGCCAATCCCGCGGCTTCACGGAAGGCGGCATGATCGGTCCCGACGGGAGCCAGCTTGCTGGTGACGAGGTGATCGCCCACGGTATACGGCGCCACGAAGTAGCCGTCAGCCAGGCCCTGCATCAAGGCACTCGCACCGAGACGATTGGCACCGTGGTCCGAGAAGTTGGCCTCGCCCAGCACGAACAGGCCGGGCAACGTACTTTGCAGGTTGTAGTCGACCCACAGGCCACCCATGGTGTAATGGATTGCGGGGTAGATCCGCATGGGAACCTTGTAGGGGTCCTCGGCAGTAATCTTGGCATACATGTGGAACAGGTTGCCGTACTTTTCTTCGATGGTCTTCGCACCGAGTCGCTTGATCGCATCGGCGAAATCGAGGTAGACCGCCTTGCCCGACGTCCCGACCCCCTGGCCTTCATCGCAGCGCTGCTTGGCATTGCGTGAGGCCACGTCACGCGGCACCATGTTGCCGAAGGCCGGGTACTTGCGTTCGAGATAATAGTCGCGATCGCTCTCGGGGATCTCGTTCGGCGGACGACTGTCGCCCTTGGTTTTCGGCACCCAGACGCGGCCATCGTTCCGCAGACTTTCGCTCATCAGGGTGAGCTTCGACTGGTGTTCGCCGGTGACCGGAATACACGTCGGATGAATCTGGGTGTAGCACGGATTGGCGAAGAACGCCCCGCGCTTGTAGGCTCGCCACGCTGCCGTGACATTACACCCCTTGGCATTCGTCGACAGGTAGTAGGCATTGCCGTACCCGCCGGTACACATCATCACGGCGTGTCCCGCCAGACTCTCAATCGCACCGGTTGTCATGTTACGCATGATGACACCGCGGCAGACACCATCCACCGTGACGACGTCCAGCACTTCCCGCCGGGCATGCATGGTGACTCGGCCGATGCCCACCTGTCGCATCAAGCTGCCGTAGGCCCCCAGCAGCAACTGCTGTCCGGTCTGGCCACGTGCATAAAACGTCCGGGACACTTGCACGCCACCGAACGTCCGATTGGCGAGGGTGCCGCCATACTCGCGGGCAAACGGCACTCCCTGGGCCACGCAGTGGTCGATGATCGCGGTACTGGATTGAGCCAGCCGGTAGACATTGGCCTCACGGCTGCGGAAGTCGCCCCCCTTCACCGTGTCATAGAAGAGGCGGTAGATGCTGTCGCCATCGTTCTGATAGTTCTTGGCGGCGTTGATCCCCCCCTGGGCGGCAATGCTATGGGCCCGGCGGGGCGAGTCGTGAATGGTCACGGCGTGGACGTTGTAGCCGAGTTCGGCCAGCGACGCCGCGGCTGATGCCCCGGCCAGGCCGGTGCCCACGACGATGATCGTGTATTTTCGCTTGTTCGTGGGCGCGACCAGCTTCATCTCGAACTTGTGCTTGTCCCACTTTTCCGCGATCGGCCCGCTGGGGACTCGCGAGACGAGTCTCTCGCTGCCAATCTGCTCCACAGTGCCACTCATGACTGACATCCTTCTGGACATCGGGCCGCAGCCCGTAATCGCTACCTCAAATAGAAGATTGCCGGCAGGCTGGCGAATCCAATCGCAATCGCAATAGCGAACAGGAAACCCAGCTTCGTAATGAACGGCGTGTACTTCGGATGATTCAATCCCAGCGAACGGAACGCGCTTTGAAAGCCGTGCGACAGATGAACCCCAAGGACCAGGCTGCCCAATATATAGACAGTCGCGCTGATCGGATCCTTCAAGACCAGCAGGGCATGCTCGGCCGGCGTCATTCCCTCATGATATGGCAACCGCATCTTCCATTCGGCCAGCCGCATGTCGCTGAGATGCAACAGCAGAAAGCCCAGGACGATGAACCCGGTGACGAACATGTAGTTGTGCGGTTCCAGCAGCAGACCGCCGCTGAGCTTGCTTTGCTTCTCGCGATACCCGATCGGTCGCGCGGCGGTATTCATCCGGGCCGTCGTGAAGGCCAGAATGATGTGCAGGAGGAAGAGGACGAGCAACCCGGCCTCGGCGACCGGCAGCAACTCGTTTTCATGCAGCTTCTGGGCGTATCTGTTGTAGTGTTCCGCCCCTTGGAACAGCAACAAATTGCCTGCCAGATGCACGGTCAGGAACCCGCACAACAACAAACCGGTCGCCCCCATGACCAGCTTTTGCCCGACGGACGTCGAGAGAGCACGGATAAACCAATTGCTCAGAAGGGCCTGTCTCACCCCGCTCAAGTTGGGCTCCTTTGGCTGTGACTCGGCTGTTGGCCGTTCCTGATCAGCGGCACACAGTGCCGCGATGACAAGCTCGACGCGCAAGCGAGTGCATTCCCAGGTGACTTTTCACGCGTAATGCACTCGCTGGCGCTGCGAGCTTGTATTTTCCTGACACGCCCCGGCGTGCCATTCACTCCGCAATCAGGACCAGTTCGATCACTCAGGGAATTATAGGCAGGGACCCACCATACTTCGATCAAAGTTCGGCTTCCCGTGCCCAAGAATCTACAGTAGCACATGCCTCGCCGGAAGAAAAGCAAGCGGAATTCGTTCCACCGCGAATTCATGGACCGCAGGAGAGTCGCTTGTTGTCGTCAGACACGACCCCTAAAATCAGCAGTGATTCCACTGATAAGATTCTGACAAAACCTCTGAGTCATTTCAGAATCGTGTGAAATGACACGGTTCCGAAAATCCCACAACCGGTTTTGTCAGGACCCATGAGCCAACTCCTGCACGGAAAGTTCTCGGCAACATGCGCCGATGCATTAACGAATTCTCTGACGGCGATGTCGTCGACGATGTTTATCTGCTGGCCGACAAGCAAATCCGCGCCAACCGGAACGCCGCGCTGTATCTGTTGGTGGAACTCCGTGATCGGACAGGCAGCATCAGCGCCCGGATGTGGAACGTCACCGAAGAATCGCAAGCTCACCTGCAGCCGGGGGGCCTGGTCCAGGTCAAAGGCAAGACGCAACTCTACCAGGGAACGCTGCAACTGATCGCGACCCACATCTATCATGTGGCTCACGACGGTTTCGACATGGCCGAATTCCTGCCTCGCTCCAATCGCGACGTCTCGAAGCTCGCCATCCGCCTGCGAGAAATCCTGATGACCATCGAGGACCCGCCCCTGCGAGCCCTGATGGAATGCTTCCTGATCGATGAAAAGTTGATGCAGAACTTCGAACTGGCCCCCGCCGGCACGAAGGCCCATCACGCCTACCAGGGGGGCTTGATCGAACACGTCGTCAACATGTTGGAAGTCGCCCAGCGGATTGCCGATCTGTACCCCGACGTCAACCGCGAACTGCTGCTGGCGGGGATCTTCCTGCACGACATCGGCAAGGTCCGCGAATTGAGCTACGAAAACGGGTTCGGCTACACGGATGAAGGCCAGTTAATCGGCCACATGATCATCGCCATCGAGATGCTCAGCGAAAAGATCCGCGAGTCAATCGAACTGACCCGCGAGCCGTTCCCCGAAGAAACCTCAATCCGTCTGAAGCACCTCATCGCCAGCCATCACGGCTCCTACGAATTCGGTAGCCCGCGGCTCCCGATGACCCCCGAAGCGATCGCGTTGCATTACATCGACAACCTCGACGCGAAGATCCACGAGTTCACCCGCGACATCAACAACGACCCGAACCCGCAATCGACCTGGACGGCGTTCAATGCGCGGTTGGATCGCAAGCTGTTCAAGGGGCCGAAGAAGACCGAAGCCAGCGCAGTGAAGCCAAGGTAGGCTTAAAAAGTGGACCGTCAAGCTGGTCCCTCGCGCGGAGCGCGGGTGGTGACAGCGTGCGGGGAGCCAGATTCTTAACCCTGCCGTCGCCAATCGTGTGTCAAACTTTGACGGTCAGTCAATTCAGTGGAAGTGTTCCTGAATCTTGCTGCCAGAGTTGGCCGAGTCTAGCGATTGCATCAACGGGGACTCACGGGGACTCCGATAACTCAGATGTCCCTGTCACTATCAATCTCATCCCACTGCCGGAGTTTCGAGAGTCCTCGAGATTTCCAGTGCATGATCCGCAATTCGAACACGGATTCGCGCGGATAGTCGCAGGAGGGTTTCAGGCCCCGCTTAACAGCCTGTTGAAAAAGGTGTCTGGAACTTTGCCAACCACACGGAATCGAGCGTTTGTTCGACGTTCGAAGAGTTCCAGACACCTTTTTCAACAGGCTGTTAGAGTGGCCTGATTTTTCGCGGCTTTACCGATGCTTAATGGATGAATCATGCCGAAGCATTCTATTCGGAGTGGGGTTGGATTTCGGGCTTGTGCCATTCTGGCGGCCCTGACCGTGTCTTCACTGTCGACCGCGTCAGCTCAGACGCTGCTGATACCGGGAACCGGGAAGCTGGTCGATGAGGTGGGCGATCATTTCGAAGATGAAAAATGGCAATACACGTTTGAGTTACCCAAAGGCAGCGGTTCGCTCAATCATGTTGACGCCTTTCCCGCCGGATACTCGGTGAATGCCCGCTGGTCCGAGAGCACCTATCGCGGCCAGCCTTGCGTGATCAAGCGCGTGCCCACTCCGGCCGGCGGACTGAAAGACAGCAAAGGGGCTATGCTGCTACAGACGTTGAACACCGGCGTGCAGGGCAGCCCGAGCTACCAGATGCAGCAGGACGATCTGTTGTGCAACATCAATACGAAGCTCGGCGGGTACATCCCCGTGTCGTGGAATCCCAACTTCGTCGTTCGCGTCTTCCTGCCGCCGTGGGATAAATGGGAAGATCGTTCAGGCCCCTCGTTCGGCGTGCGGGCCGATCTGTTTGGTTCGAAGATGGATAACACCGTCCGCTTCCGTCGTTTCTCGTCGGCTCCCGAATCGGAACAGTATTGGCCCGGCTTCTTCATCTGCCACCAGCGGAAGCAGGAAACGGCTGATGGTAAGCCATTGGCCTATTTCATCATCCGAGCCGGCAATCAGGGAGAAGATCTCTCGGGTCCGACCATCAAGGAAACCGGTTGGTGGACGCTGGGCATGTCATTCACCGGGGATGGCAAGGTGCACTACTTCGCCAGCCCGGGTCTCGATCATCTGACTCGTGAAGACTACATTGGTTCCTACTATCCCCACGGCTTTCGGGCCGAACGCTTTCAGACGTTCTTCTTCAACGTCGTCAACGCGGACAATGGCCGCACCTGGTCCACTCCGTGGGTTGTGGACGACTGCATGTTCTACATGACCAAGCGCTAAAACTAAGGCCCTGACAAAACCGGTTGTGGGAAGTACAGAACCGCGAAATTTCATGCGGTTCGGTACTGACGCAGAGGTTTTGTTAGAGTTAACAAGTATGGATCTGGATCCCATCTATCAGCATCTGCAGGGGCGGGTCGTGATTCTCGATCTCGCCAGCCCCTATGTTTACATCGGAACTCTGATCCGCTGGGACGCTCACTATCTGCACCTGCAAGATGCCGACGTCCACGACTTGCGTGATACCAAGACCACGCGCGAGATTTATCTGGTCGAGACGAAGCGACTGGGGATCAACAGCAACCGCAGGCTGGTGATGGTGCGGATTGCGGATGTCGTCAGTCTCTCGGCACTGGACGACGTGATCTGCTGATTCGCTGAGGCGAACCCGCGACAAATGGCGTTGCCAAAATGCAACATTCGTCTAACCTCTGGTGGCGTTTCGGAATCATTCTGTCCGATCGATCCAGGAAGGGAAGTGTCTCACAGAAATGAGCATTCCGGGCATCGGCACAGCGATCTGATCATCGGCAACCGCGGCGTAAGCGGACCGTAAGATGGGCACTCTTGCCCGTCTCCTCGTAGTTCACAAGACGAGGAAAAAGACGGCCAAGAGTGGCCATCTTACGGACGAATCAACAATCGGAATCTCGCGACTTGGGCTCCACGGCAGAGCCTTGCCACTCAGTGACACGCACACGTTGAATGAGGTTTGCAAGCTGTCTCGAATGTCATCCATCACGCCAGTGCAGCGCGACTGGCACGCGATCTGCTAAGAGAGTCTCTCGTTCTCTCACTGACTCTGAAGAACACGCACGACAAACAGATTGAGCCACGCGAATGTGCCGTTCGCGTGGCTCTTGTCGTTGGTTCACGTTGGTCGTTACGGCACACCCTTGAGAATCTTCTTCGCTTGTCGCGCCGCCATGGATTGCGGCAGTGACTCGATCAGCAACTGCAATCGGCGTTTGGCAATGTCGGTCTTGCCTTGTGTCAGAAACCATTCAGCCATGTGCAACTGGCTCGCGGCCAGCTTTTCTGACTTGTCAATTTCCGCGGCCAGTCGAGCAGTCTTCTCATCTTCACTGAGTACTCGGGGCGCGGACAGATCGGGGTCGGGGGTTGTCACCGACGGCATGGGCGTACTCTCTGATCTAGTCAATCAAGGGATGGTGGAAGCGAACCCGCGTGGAGAGAAATCGTCTGCGCTCGCCTTTGAAATTGAGCTCGACCGAGATCTCGCCAGACGATCGGCAGCAGCCGGGAAGCGGGCACCGGTTGGCACGATTTTTCACTTCAGGCGCAGGCGAGAGGTCGCACAGATTGCCCGTTTGATACGGTGCGCTGCGATGCTCGGGGAACGTAGGGGTGGGACCAGTGATTTTTCGAAATTGGCCGCATCAATGTGGCGTTGCAAATGAGGAGTTTCGCTGGGAAATTCCAAATAATCGCCGGCCCGACGCTTCATTGCTGGCAGGAAATAGAAGAAGCGGTCAAACCGAGGGTTTGACCGCTTCTTACTTGTTGTAGCGGGGTGCGGGCAGAAAGCCCGCCGCGAATCCAGACCAAGCGCCGATTAGGCCTTCTTGGGGGCAGCCTTCTTGGCGGCCTTCTTAGCTGGGGCAGCCTTCTTAGCGGGAGCTGCTGCCTTCTTGGCGGGAGCTGCTGCCTTCTTAGCGGGGGCTGCGGCCTTCTTTGCTGCTGCTTTTTTCTTGGCCATGAAAAGTTCCTCCTTACATTGCCAACTCGTAGCGGTTTCGGCGCTGGCACCGGGCTATGTCGTCGAAACTGCTAACTCGAAACATGTCTCTTTCCAACTTACCAACCGTGATAAGCCGGGGATCACTGGGGTCATCACCGCGTATCAATCTTTCTGCAACTCGACATCGTTGCTTGAGCTTGACAAACTTCATGATCATGTGACCCATGATGTTCGCTATAGTAAGCATTTCAAAAAACAACGCAAGCCTTATCTTTCGAATTTTATCAAAAAACCAAGGAAAACTTTCGATTTCGAAGCGTCACGCGCGCGCTCAATCACTCTCATGCGACTCATCGCGCACTGCATGATGAAATCAATGACATGCATTTGGCGTGGAGAAATCCAAGGTGAAATGCATGTCGCGTGCTTTCATCATGCGCCGCGCGCGAGCCTTGAGCAGGCTGTGATCACGCGTAAAAAAGTTCTTGAAAAATTTTGCTGAATCAGTAACGCACATCATCAAACGACGCGCGTCATGACTCATTATCGATCCACTGCAGTGTGCTGCGCACGGTCCAATCATCATCCATGATGAGACTGCCTGACGTTGTTCAACGCGAAGACCCAGTCAGCGCGCTGCGGATCGTGATCAGCAGCGATGCGGTGACTGGGTCGAAGGTGTGTTGCAGGCGTTGGTGTGATCAACAACGCAGCGCGTCACGCGGGTGGCAAACGCGACAAAACAGCGAGCATGTTTTCCATGCTGCGTCGCGCGATGTACTCGCACCCGGGCTTGTAATCGAAGACCTCCACCGACACCCAGCCGTTGTAGTGAGTGTCACGAAGTGCTGTAAAAATCGGGAGATAATCGGTGTCGCCCATTCCCGGACCCAGCAGATTGCTGTCATTCACATGGAAGTGTCCGACGACGTCGTGGTACTTCGCGATGAGCTCTGGAATGGAAGTGGCTTCCGTCAACATGGCCTTCACGTCCTGATGCAGACAGACCTGCGGATGGTCAATGGCGTGGACGACATCCATCGTCTCGGCGCAGGTCATCATGAAGTTGGTCTCGTTGGGTGTCAGTGGTTCCAGGCACAGCTTGACTTGTCTCTCGGCCAGCACGGGTGTGACTTCACGAAAGACCTCCGCAGCATTGGCGATGCCTTCTTCTCGCGTCATGCCTGGTTCCAGATTGCGTTGATTCGGCGAACCGAACACCAGGATGTTCCCGCCGAAGTCCGCACAGGCATGAGCGAGTTCCCGCAGGTATGCGGCCGTGCGACGTCGTGTCGCTGCATCGCGTGTCGTGACGTGCAGGCCCTCGGTCTTGGCGAGCAGCCAATGCAGACCCATGATCTGCAACCCATGATCGGCGGCCTGCTGTTTCAAGGCGCGGCGCTTGTCTGCCGACACATCGGTGATCCGCGACGCCAGCGTGAAGGGTGCGAGTTCAATCCCCGTGTAACCCAATTCGGCAATGAACTTGCATTGGCGTTCCCAGTCCCAGTTCTCAAACAGTTCATGACAGATGGCAAATTTCATGGTGTGACTCCTGCTTGCAGAGGTTGATTTGCTGCAAATTTTCAGAGAAAACTACGGTTTTGTGCGAACATTCTTACCGATCGTTTCGCACAAGCGTTCGAGGGGCAGATCGTTCTCGTCGCTGCCGAACGGGTTTTCGATTTCGACGCCGATCTCTTCGATACCGAACATGATATAGGAGACGATCAGCACGATCAGCAGCGTCGCCCAGCCGTACTTGTCGAGCAGCGCGAACGGTAGAGTGAAGCAATAGACGATCAAGGCCCGCCGCAAGTGGACCATGTACGCGAAGGGCATCGGCGTGTTCTGAATTCGTTCGCAGCCTCCTAGATAATCGATGAGTCGCTGCAGGTTGGCATCCAGGGCAATGAACTGCATGTCAGAGATCAACTTGGAATTCTTGGCGGTGAGAAACAGGTTGCTCAACCGGCTGGCGATCGCCAACGGCGGATGCGGTGCATCGATGACGGCCGCGACTTCTGCCGGATCAAGATCCAGGGGGTGTGGTGTCAGTCCTCGTGTGCCTCGCAGCCGGTGCATGACGGACCACGGGTAGGCGGCAACCCATTCGGTGATCTCGTGAACCAACCGGGCGTCCGCAGCCAGCCAAGAGCGCGACATGCGTGCGGTATTGCGGCAGTCGTTGACCATCGCCCCCCACAGTCTGCGACCTTCCCAGAAGCGGTCGTAGGACGCATTGGTCCGAAACACCAGCAGTAGTCCGAGCACGCCCCCGATCAGGCCGTGGGCTGTCTCGGGAATGCCCAGCGACCCGTGATTATTGTAACGCAAGACATAGTCGCACAGGCAGACCAGGGCCGCCCACAGCACGCACAATGTCACCCGGCCGATGATCTCGCGGACCATCGAACCCTTGATGTCGAGCAAATGGTCGGACCAGTTGTGGGCGTCGTATTGAATCATCGCTGTTATGTCATCCGGGCCGCGGAAGGAAGTGGGTGGATTGTAGCAATTGGATGTCGATAAGTGAGTAGGCCGGAGGGCGGGGCGCGCGAAACGGGTGTTGGCAAATTGGGAATGGTCGGTCGGTTGATGATTCGCCCTGATTGATCCACAGAGTAGAATGGAGCGCGTTGGTGGATCAAGGACTCTTCTCGTGGTCCGAGATTTTGATTCTGATGAGCGGCACGGCGCTAGCCGCCGGTTTTTCAATGGACACGCAGAACCGGTGGCTAGCGCCGTACCAGTCACCGTTAGTGCGATTGAAGTGCCCTATGCATTCTGACTTTTTGCAAATCAGCCCGCGAATCAGCGTATTGCCGGTCATCCACGGCAGTGGCGACTTCGCCGTGCAAGTGCGCCAGACGATGCTGGCCGGGCAGTTTGATTGTCTCGCCGTCCCGCTGCCTCCTTCCTTTCAACTCGGCGTGGAAGAGGCTCTCGAAATCCTGCCCGGGGTGACCGTGGTCACTCAGTTGTCCGGTGGCCCGACCTTCACCGCGACCGATTGGACGCCAGAATCGGAAGCGCTCGATCCCGAGCCGGAACCCTCACCACTCAAAATGAGCTATGTGCCGCTGGACCCCTGCCAGCCGGTCATCACGGCCTTACGAATTGCGGTTCAGGAACGCATTCCGCGTTATTTCATCGACCTGGAAACGGCCGAGTTCCAAGCGGTCTCGCAAGGCCTGCCCGACGCCTATGCCCTAAAGCGACTCCCCGTCGAACGGTTTGCCGCCAGCGTCTTGCCGATGATCCCCCAATTACCCAACGGGCAGCCTCAACAACGCGTCCTGCGCATGGCCCAACGACTGCGCGAACTCGAACGGAAGCACGAACGGATCCTGCTGGTCTGCTCGATTCTGGAATGGCCGTGGATCAAGGCGGCGTATCAATCTGCCGACGTCAGTCCGCTGGAAGATGATCCCGTGGAAGAGACCTCGACGTATGCCGTTGAGCCGCGGACGCTGTTGTTTGTGTTGGGCGAACTTCCGTTCGTGACGGGACTCTACGAGCGAGCGCGTCGGGAACTGGATGATGATGAGAACCTGTCGCTGGACGGCATCAAAGAGCTGCTCGTGGAGACTCGAACGAAGTACAAGGCCGACTTGAAGCAGCAGGCCCGCGAGATCACACCGCACTTACTAGCTACCTATCTTCGCTATGTTCGCAATCTAGGTCTGATCGAGCGTCGGATGACTCCCGATCTGTATTCGCTGATCGTCGCGGCACAGCAGATTGCCGGCGACCAGTTCGCGCTGCATCTCGCCGAACTCTCGAAGGAGTATCCCTTTACTGTTCCGCCGGGGCTGGAATCCATTGCGTTCGGCATTGATCAAGCCCGCTTGCCAGGAGGCGATGTGGTCGCCGCGACGAACCGCCTGCCCGGCCAACCGCTGGAATGGCGGCACTGTGAACTGCAACGGAAACCCTCCAGCCGGGAAAAGCAGCGCTGGCAGATGCAGTGGAACCCGTATTCGCAATGCAGTTGGCCCCCCGAAGACGTCGCCATCGAGAACTTTCGCACGCACGTCAAGGATAGTGCCCTCAACCTGTTGGGGAACGATCTGGCGAAGAGTGAGAAATTCTCGACCAGTCTGATGGACGGTCTCGACATGCGCGAGACGCTGCGGAACTGGCACACGGGTGACTTGTATGTAAAGCTGATTCCACCCACGCGGGGAAAACTGGACTGTGTCGTCATGCTGTTCGATTCGCCAGCCGACCCGCGCGACTATCCCTGGCGCATCACGTGGTCCGCCGAGCATACGGACGAATCGACCCTGGCCCTCTTTGCCACCGACTTTCAAAAGGAGATGGTCGGTCCAGGAATTGGTCTCGCCACCTACGGCGGAGCCCTGTTTCTGTTTCCACCGCGACACATTCCCGAGATCTGGGACGACCCGCGCCTCGACTTCGCCACGACCCTGGAAGAACGCGTCCTGGCAGCGGCCTGTCTGCACAGCCATGAAAAGCACGTGGCGTTGCTGAGCGCATCGCCCCCCGGGATCGCATGGAAACGTATCGCTCAGAAGTACCGCAAGAAACTGATCCACG
>CAMAVF010000199.1 GCA_945861445.1 Planctomicrobium piriforme
CTTTTTCAAAAAGTTCCTCGCGGTTGAGGCCCATCTTGGCGAGGACGGTGGCGACGATATCGACCGGATGATTTGGGCGATCAGCGGGATAGCCGCCGTCGAACGTCGTTGACCCGATGACGGTGCCACCCGGCACGCCAGCTCCGGCAGCGACGACCGAGTAACCGAAGGGCCAATGTTCGCGTCCGCCGATGCTGCTGATCTTGGGGCTGCGGCCGAATTCGCCCATGGCCAGCACGAGTGTCGTGTCGAGCAATCCGCGGCGTTCGAGGTCGGTCAGGAGCGCGCTGAATGCCAGGTCAAACACCGGGCAGTAGCGGTCCTGCATCCGTTCGAAGAGCCGGTAATGCAGATCCCAGCCACCGTCGCCCCCTTGTTGCTCGTCCTCGGCATCACCACTCCAATTGAGTTGGACGAAGGGGACCTGCGCTTCGATCAGGCGGCGGGCGAGGATGCAGTTTTGCCCGAAGACGGTCCGGCCATAACGGTCGCGGACGGCTTCGGGTTCGGCATCGAGATTGAAGGCGGCCTTGGCACCGGAGGACGAGAGGAGACCAAACGCCTTCTGTCGCAGTTCGGAATAGCGATCGATCTCGCCGCGGCCTTCGGCGTGACGCTGCCAGTTATCGATGCTGGCGAGCATCTGGCGGCGGTTGTCGAGGCGTGCGGCACCAATCTCGGCGAGCGGTTCCAGGGAGGCCGGGATTGTCAGCCCTTCGTTTTCTTCCCAACCTTTGAGCCGGAACGGATCATGTGCGGCGCCCAAGGCGTTGGCTTCCTGGCCGCGTAACGGTGCTGCACTGACAACGCAACTGGGGCCAATTACCGTGAACGGGGGCCAATCACTCTTGCGTTGCCGGCCGAGATACGAGACCAACGACCCCATGCTGGGGCGGACGCGACCGGGAAAAGGGACGGCTCCCGAGGCCCGGGCTCCGCTGACGTTTCCGGTCAGGGAAATCGTGCCGCCGACGTTGTGATCGGTCTGATCATGGGCCATGTTCCGCACAATGCAGAACTTGTTGGCGACCTGGGCCGTCAGCGGCAGCAGTTCGGAAATCTGCATGCCCGTGGAGACGGTGGGAATCGGTCGATACGGACCGCGGATGTCTTGCGGAGCGTTGGGCTTCAGGTCCCACATTTCATGGTGGCTGGGACCACCCCACATCCAGAGCAGCAGGACCGACTTGGCTTGCGGTGGCTTATCCGTCGCGGCACGCGCGCCACTGGCCAGCCAGTGCGGCAACCCGAGACCCAGTGCGGAACACGCGCCCGCCTGCAGGACCGAGCGGCGAGAAATTCCCTGGCAATGTTTCGCAACCAGGTGGCCAAAATTGAGCATTCGATTTCTCCGTCGCTTCCGTCGAATTACCTGGCGCGAAGGAACTCGCGGTAAAACAACTTATTGTAGGCGCGGATCAAGTGCCACGACAACAACTATCTGAACAAAAGACGTAAAGTCTTGCTTGTTGTCTGTAACGTGGTCGGCAGCAGGCGAGCATTTGCCAACTGGAGCAACTGCGAACGAACTCGTGCTACGGTTGCAGATGTTTATCGAAGAACTCATAAGCCACCTTGCGGACATCTTCTGGGAAATCGTGGGCACAATCGGGATAGTTGGCCTGCAACCGCTCGCTGACTCCCAGTAAATCGTAGATGCGCTGGGCTGACGCGATGCTGTCGACGACTCCGGAGACTTCAAAGTTGCTGTCTCCCTTGGGTGAACTGGCCAGGAAGGCGCGGGGGGCGAAGGCAGCGACGATTTCGGGAAAGTCGAACGGTACGAGGTTCGGATTGTTGGCGTACTTGTTGTTGATGACCGGCATGTAGCGGTCGCTGGTCCAGCCCTTGAGTTGTCCGCCATAGTACTTGGGAAACCGGGTAAAGCCGCAGTTTGAAATCAGGGCCTTGATCCGTTCGTCGAACACGGCTGTGAACATGGTGTTGTGGCCGCCCAGTGAGTGGCCGATACAGCCGATGCGTTGGGGGTCGACCTGCTCTAGTCCTACCAGCAAGTCGACGGCCCGCATGTTGTCCCAAATCGCTTTCATCGATCCGCTGATGTATCCGTGAGTCGGGGCGAAGTCGTGCTTATAGTCGCCGAAAGACGGATAATCGGGGGCGAACGTGACGTAGCCGCGCTGGGCGAGATGCAGGGCGTAATGCAGATTGGGACTTCCACCCAGTCCGGCCGGCTCTTGCTTGCCAATGCCGATGGTCTGATGCAGACACAGGACTGCCGGCAGTTTTTTCACGGGCGGTTTGGCCGGCCGGAACAAGTACGCTCGGACCCGCGTGTCGGCTTCGGTTTGGTACTCGATCTTCTCGCGAATGAGTCCCTCTAGCGGCACCTCTTCCAGTTTTTGGACATTGAGGGGGACGAGCTTGGTGCGATCGGGGAGTGGTCCCATCACTTGCTGGATGTGGGCAAGGATGTGTTGCCGGCGAATCGCCCAGTCACCAGGCGTCAGAATGGGACGCGGGTAGCCGTTCGGGTCCAGATAGTAGGACAAATCGGAATGTTCCGGATAGAGCAATGGTGCAGCGGGCGCGGCTTGGCGAAACATCGGATGACTCTCCTGAAAGGTGGGTGAGGTCCGATATGGTATCGCGTTTGCCCGGCGAGTGTCACCTGTCCGGTGGAAGGCGTCGTAATCGCTGCAATCGTTACTTCTGATGTGTTCCGAAGATCGGGTGCATCGTGCATATCGCGGGCGATTGGCGCGCTAAGCATAATCGGCGGCTGGGTTGGCCCAGTCGGGCCGGTCGGGCTGAATCTGATGTGCCTGAGTTGCGGGCTGATCCGATTCCTCTAGTGAGACCAATCTGCACTGGCGTGCCGTTTCTAGGCCATGCAGCAATTGTTTGCATCCTGCTCAGCCGCGGGATTCCCACGTCTTTAGGGGAAGATCATGCTGTTTCGAATGAAATTCTATCACCCGCTGGTCGTGGGTCTGGCGTGTGCCGTACTGCTGTCGGGTTGTGCTGGAGGGCAGGGGCGACGCGCTTCACGGTCGCGGATGAACGTCTGGCCGGAAGCCTGGCCCCAGCCGTTCTGGAATCGTTCGCAACCTGAAGCCGAATATCAGCCGGTGCCGGCAGACCCTTCGGGCTCTCCGTATGCTCCCAATTCGCCCCGCGGCCTGTATGTTCCGGCTCGGCCGGCGCCTGGTTCGAAGCTGGGACTGCCCGTGCCCCCGCCGTTGCCTCCGGGGGAAGAGGATGCCGGTCCCACACCAGCGCCAGTCCCCGAATCCGAAGCGTTACCGGTGCCCATTCCTCCCGCTGCTGACGAAACGGAGGCAGATGTTTCCCTGGATGCCCGGCCAGAACGCCGGCCACCGGTGATCGCCCCGCCTCCCCCTGCCGAGCCGTTCCCGAATGATCTGCCCCGTGTCGCCGAACGCGATGACGTTTTTGATCGCCGTAGGCAACTGGTTGATTTGCAGACACCGGAAGCGGAGTCGGACGATCAACCGGCAATCGGGAATCTGGAACGATCCCCGGTGGAAGCCTTCCCTCAGCCGCGACAGGCCAACGAGGGCCTGGAGCGTGGTCCCGGCCACACCCCGCCGCTTGAAGAGGATGACGAACCAATGCCGGCTCGAGTCGATCCCAGTGCCCACCGCAAGTCCACTGCATTGCCAGGTCCGCTGCCGCGATTGCGTGATCCTGATGACTCGGACTTGGGCTTTCCGGGTGTCAACAAGCAAATGAGTGGTGTCAGCCGGACTCGTTCACCCAAGGTCGACGCAGCCGTCTCGCGCCTCAGCGTGCGTGGTTTCCAATTGACTCGCGATGCCCGCTCGGGAGATGAGGCCTCCATCATCAGTGCTCAGGATTTGCGTCGTGGCCAGCATCTGGTCGTCCAGACCGAACTGGATGGACTGGAAAAGATCGGCCGGAACGGTGATTCGATCACCCGGATCACCAGTTATGTTGAGCTGCGCGACGTTCAGAACCAAGTGGCGTATCACACCGGCAAGCAGAGTGCCGCCGAAGTCAATCAAGTTTCGAAAGACTCACGCCATCTGACGCAGTGGCTGACGATTCCAGCCCGCTTGAAAGCCGGAAACTATACGTTAAAGCTGCATGTTCAGGACGACGTAGCCCGGCAGACGGTCGTGGTGGACATGCCGGTAACGATACGGTAGGGGGTGGGGGAATGTCGAATGACCAAAGAATGACTAATGACTAATGTCTAAAATGAAAGAAGAGCCGAGGCTTGCCGACCAAATGACAAAGGACCAATGACGAAGGACACCTTCCCTATCTACTTGGCTCTTGGTGGCCGTAGTTTGTCTCGGGGGCGGAAGATGGTGAGTAGAATGCCGATGATTAGGAGCATCGGCAGGATGACCAGGACCATTTTCTTGGCCAGCGCCATGATCACGACTGACGCGACGATGACGGGTGTCAAGCGTTCCCAGCGGACGTGCTCGCCGGCCTTGGGGAGGGCCAGGAAGAGGGCCGTCATGACAACTCCGATCCGCAGTGTTGCCGACCGAGCAGACGTTTGTTCCGGAAACCAGATGTAACAGACCGCGGCGGTTCCCAGGCACACCAGGCCAATCACTCCTACCAGCGGTTTGTTGATCGGTTCGGTCTTGTTCATGATAGTCGCTGATCGCTCCGCGACCGGAATTCCGCGGGAGGGTGTGCCGAGCGTTCTTTAATCCTCCATCACCGCTTGTTCCTTGGAACTGGCCATCTCGTTGACCATGGCTTCGTATCTCTTGGTCAGCTCTTGAACTTCATCCTTGCAACGGGTGCATTCGTCTTCGCTCAAGACCTTGTCTTTTTCGGCCGTATCGGCGTGTTTGTTGCCGTCGCGACGAATATTGCGGATCGAAATGCGGCTTTCTTCAGCGAATTCCTTCACGCGGGCGACCAGTTGGCGGCGGCGTTCCGTGGACAACGGGGGGACGTTGAGGCGGATCACGCGACCATCGGAATTCGGCGACAGACCGACATCGCTGGACTGGATGGCCTTGGCAATCAGGCTGAGGGCTGTGGCGTCGTAGGGCTTGATGACGATCTGTTGCGGCTCGGGGCAGCTCACGCTGGCCATCTGCTTGATGGGCGTTTGCGAGCCGTAATAGTCCACCCGGATCGAATCGACCAACCCGGGAGTGGCACGGCCGGTCCGCAGGCCCTGCAACTGCTTGGTCAGAACTTCGACGGCCTTTTCCATCCGCTCTTCGGCATCAAGCAAAATCTCATCCTGGTCCATGTTGAGGTAAATCCTTGTGTGCGTCGTCTATTCGAGAGGCGTCCGGTAGCGATCTGACCGGGGATGACTGCAGTGTCCATCACACCGCCCGTTGAGGTTGATCGAGTGAATCTTACGCGAATGACGCCGCAGGGAACAAGTGCGATACATCGCCTTGCTGGACCGGCCGGAAAGGCTTTGTTCCTTGTGGGTTGCGGAGTGCAGCACGCTTTTGAAATGAGCCGCGAAGGGGAACGCTCCTATGACAATTCGCGAACTGCCAGGGCCAGCCGGCCTCCAGTTCGTAGCTCGGCCACGTTGCAATTTCGGAAGGTTGGGCAAGGTGAAGTGAGTACATGCAGACCACGTGTTGTGTCTTTGCTTCAACGGACAAATCGCTATTTCTCTAAAATTTCCCGCAATGCGCGGAATTCGTTTGACGGACAAAAATAGCCCAATTAGAGTTGAACCGAGGGCTAGACTGCAGCGAATGCACATGATCGTCTGTATCTAATCACTATGGCGCTGCGAGGTGTCGGGTGGTGAACGAACTGCACGGTTTGCATGAGATGCACGTTGAACCCATCAGGTCTGCTTGTCAAGGAGGAGACGGCATTATGTCCACTGTCATACTGAGCGATGAAGATCTGGTGGATCGCGTGATTCGCGTTGTTCATGAACGCACGGGTCGCATGGTTCGTGGTTTGCGCGTCGAGGTGCAACCGGGGCAAGTGGTGCTGCGGGGACTCAGTCCGTCCTATTACTACAAGCAGCTCGCGTCACAAGCGGCCATGGAAGAACTCGCCGGCCAAGTCATTGCCAACGAGATTCAGGTCGTCTGATCGCTCCCTGATACCAGCTCGCACCGCAATTGCGTGAATTCCTAGCGAATCGAATTTGGGAGATGCGTGTGCTGCGAGCGTGCAGCGCGGTCCCCATGCTCACAGCGTGCCCGGGCGGGGTGTCCGGGCGCTTGCCTTCTGAATCGCGCCGATGCACAATCATTCGTAGCTCCGACTCACTGAGTCGGGAATCCCGCGCGGTAACGGACTCGACTCTGTGAGTCGGGCTACGAGTGATATTGCTATTCTTGTGATCTCTGGAGACTCTTCATGAAGCGGTTTGTTGCAGTTTTGGCGGCGTCGGTTGTGTGTCTGACGCTGGTCAGCGGTTCGTTTGCTGAGAAGGCCGATGCCAAAAAGGGGGACGCAAAAGTGGCACCCGCCCTGAATTTCACGATGGACAGCCTGGAGGGCAAGCCCGTCAAGTTGTCGCAGTACCAGGGCAAGGTGGTCTTGATCGTCAATGTCGCCAGCCAGTGCGGCTTGACCCCGCAGTACGATGGCCTCGAAAAAGTCTACAAGAAGTACAACGAGAAGGGATTGACCGTGCTGGGCTTCCCCGCGAATGAATTCGGCAAACAGGAACCGGGCAGCAACAAGGAAATCGCCGAGTTCTGCGAGAAGAACTACGGAGTCGACTTCCCGATGTTTTCGAAGGTTGTCGTCAAGGGCGAAGGCCAGTGCGATCTGTACAAGTTCCTGACTTCGAAGGAGACCGATCCCAAGTTCGCCGGCGACATCAAGTGGAACTTTGAAAAATTCCTGCTGAACCGCAAGGGTGAAGTTGTGGCACGGTTCGAGCCCAAGGTCAGCCCCACCTCCGACGTGGTCATGAAGGCGATTGAAGACGAACTCGCCAAGAAGTAATTGGCGGTTTGACGAAATGCTGATTACAGAACCCGGCACCGCAAGGCGGCCGGGTTTTTTGCTTGACGGGAATGTTCTTTTTTATGTTCCCATTGGTCCCATAAGTCCTATCCGTCCCATTAGTCCCATCAAATTCAATGGGACTAATGGGACGGATGGGACTTATGGGACTTATGGGATTGTGGTTTTCGTTATGCAAAAAGTCATTTCTAGCTATCCCACTGCTTTTCCCCGCCTGTCGGAGGAATTGGAAGCCGGAATCACCGCGGGTTTGCATCTTGGCGGACAGGTTTATGTGTCGCGTGCAGGTCATGTCCTGGCGGACTTTGGATTCGGGATTTCCCAGCCCGATCTGCCGGTTACCCCTGACATGCTGCATCCGTGGATGTCGGCCAGTAAGCCGCTGGCGGCTGTCGGTATTGGCCAGTTGCTGGAGCGTGGCCAACTGCAACTGGACGATCCCGTTGTGCGGTTTATTCCCGAATTTGCTCAGCAGGGCAAAAGCGCCGTCACCCTGCGTCACATGCTGACTCACACAGGTGGTTTTCGCGGCAAGGGACGGGAGATCCCGGGCACTCCCTGGGACAAGATCATCGCCGACCTGTGTGCGCTGCCGCTCGATGCCGGTTGGGTGCCGGGTGAGAGAGCCGGATATCACGTCGCGACCAGTTGGTTCATCCTGGGCGAAGTCATCCGTCGCATAGATGGCCGCGGCTATTCGGAATATGTCCGCGATGAGATCTGCTTGCCGCTGGGGATGAACGAGACCTGGGTGGGCATGCCGCGGCCGCAGTTTGACGCATATGGATCACAGATCGGCCGAATGTATCTGACCGAAAAGGGGGCCCGCGTGCCTCGACCCTGGCACACGGTCGAATTCTGCTGCTGGGCGTCGCCCGGCGGCGGAGGCTGCGGACCGATTCGCGAACTGGGACGATTTTACGAAGCGTTGCTGGCGGGAGGAGTCAACGACTACGGCCGCATTCTGCAGCCGGAAACGGTGGCTCTGTTGACTCAACGGCACCGCGTGGGCATGTTCGACGAGACCTTCCAGCACAAGATCGACTGGGGTCTGGGATTCATCGTGAACTCATCGAAGTACGGTCCCCAGACGGTCCCCTACAGCTTCGGCCTGCACGCATCACCGGCCACCTTCGGCCACGGCGGGTTCCAATCGTCTTGCGGAAAGGCCGATCCGCAGCATCAAATGGTCATCGCCGTCGTGCTGAACGGGACGCCCGGCGAGGCCCGTCACAGCAAGCGAATTCGGACGATCAATTCGGCGATCTATGAGGACCTGGGGTTGGCGGGAATTGCCTAATGTCTAATGACTAATGTCTAAAAGGATGACGAGTGACGTCGAACGGGTTGCTGTTCTTTCCGTCATTCGCGTTTCCCCTCTTTCGAACTTGGGAATTTCCTTCCATCAATAAGCTGCAATGTGTTAGAATAACCCCCTGCCAGTTGATGACCTACCGGGAAAGTTGTTCCCCACGTGCCTGCCATACTGAAAGTGCCTGCCTGATGCTGAGTTTCCCCGGCCAATCCTTCCGCTTGTGTGATGGGATCACTCGTCGCGATGCATTGCGCCTGGGCGCCCTGGGAATGGGCGGCTTGACGCTCTCGTCATTGTTGCAGGCGGAAGCGTTGGCCGGAGTCACGAACTCTCACAAGGCGGTCATCATGATCTACATGTGCGGTGCTCCTTCGCACCAGGACATGTACGATCTGAAGATGGACGCGCCGTCAGAAATCCGCGGTGAGTTCAGACCGATTGATACATCCGTCCCAGGCATTCAGATCTGTGAGCACCTGCCGAGGTTGGCGCGGATCATGGACAAGTTGGTTCCGCTGCGATCAGTCTACGGGTCGCCCGACGGCGACCACGATTCGTTCATCTGTTACACCGGTCGGCACAAGCGGACTCAGCCCACTGGCGGCTGGCCGGCCATCGGTTCGGTCATTTCGAAGTTGCAGGGACCGGTGAATCCGGCCGTGCCGCCGTTTGTCGGCCTGTCGCCCAACGCCGGGCATCCGCCGTATGGATCACCCGGACTGCCCGGTTTTCTCGGGATCGGTCATTCCGCGTTCCGGCCGTCGGCTGAATCACGAGCGGACATGATGTTGAACGGCGTCAGTCTCGATCGCCTCGGTCAACGCAAGGCATTGCTCGGCCACTTCGATCGCTTCCGTCGCGAGGTCGACGCGAGCGGCATGATGCGCGGCCTGGACACGATCAATCGTCAAGCGATGGATATCCTGACCTCCAGCAAACTGGCCGAGGCCCTGGATTTGAGCAAAGAAGATCCCGCCATCCGTGAGCGCTATGGTCAGGGAGACCCCAAGAACTATGGCGACGGAGCTCCGCGGAATCTCGAGCATTTCCTGCTGGCCCGCCGCCTGGTGGAAGCCGGGTGCCGCGTGGTGACGCTCAATTTCGGCCGCTGGGATTTTCATAGCGATAACTTCAACGGTCTGAAGCACACTCATCTGCCGCAGTTCGATCAAGGCTTGTCGGCGCTGATTGAAGATTTGCATCAGCGTGGGATGGACAAGGACGTGTCAGTGGTGGCCTGGGGTGAATTTGGCCGGACTCCGCAAATCAATGCGGAGGCCGGGCGCGATCACTGGCCGCAGGTCGGGGGTGCATTGCTGGCTGGCGGAGGCATGCGCGTCGGTCAGGTGATTGGTGAAACCGACCGGCTTGGTGCGCGGGCCGTCAATCGTCCCATACATTTCGGCGAAGTCTTCGCGACCCTGTATCGTAACCTGGGACTCGATCCGAACACGGCGCCCGTGCATGACCTGGCTGGCCGGCCGCAAAATCTGGTCGACGCCCACAAGCCGCTGCCCGAGTTGATTTGACCAATAAACTCGAACAAAACCTCTGAGTCATTTCAGAACCGCGGAAAATGTCGCGGTTCTGAAATTCTCATAACCGGTTTTGTCAGGGATTCCAAGTCAGGCCGCGCGTCCCTCTTCGGCGCTGCCGGGCGTTTTGGGATTTGGCGCTGGTAGTTTCTCGTTGGGTTGTGGGATTTCATCGAGTGCGCGGCGGGGGAGCGTGAACGGGGGCAGGGTGACTTCGACGGGCTCGGCACCCTCGGGCACCACGATCCGCTTGAATTTGGCACGTTGAGGCGGCGGAATCGCTTCGTCCATATTCAGCGTTTGTTCCCAATTGGCAGCATCCTCGCCGAAGATTTCGCGCAATCGTTGCCGGGCCCCCTCCTGTTCAGCCCGATTGGGCATTTCAGTCCACAATTTGCGAGCGAGGTTGATGGCCTTCGGAAAAGAGGGATGCTGCTGCAATCCACGCACGATCCACTCCCAGGCGGCTCGGAAATTCCCGACTTCATAATAAGCCGCTGCCAAATTCAGCCACGGTCCATCCAGGCTCGGATTCCAGTAAATGGCATTCCGAAAATGTTTCATTCGCTCTTCAGGCGTCTGGGCCACGTCGCCGCGTCGCCAATGATAATTGCCGTTCCAGACAGGATGTACCAGAAAGTAGAAACATGGGATCAGAAAGGCGTGTGCCGCTAAAAAGACCGGCTTCCAGACTCGAACACGAGTGCTTCCAAAATAGACGGCACCGATCAGATAGCCATAGATCAAGCCTGAAAAATGGCTGACATTGCCGACCGGCAGAATGTGAAACCACGTCAGTGGCAGGCACAACAGGATGAACCCCAAGCCCCATTGAATCTGCTCGTGCTGGATGTATTTTTGCAGCCACGGGTCGCTGCTGCGCCAGGCCCAGACCAGTCCGAGGTGCGCACACAACATCCCCGACAATCCGACGTAGGGTCCCCAGAACGATTGAGCGACCCCGGACACCGTCAGACCTCCCAGGCTGAACAGGACATAACGCCAGCTCCCCAGTCGGGTTTCCAGTAATCGCCCCAAAAACCAGAGTGCGGACGCGTTGCACAGGAGATGCACGATTCCGCCGTGATGGAAGCCGGTCGTCAAGACGGTCCACCAGGCGCCATCCCACAGGTTCCATTGGTCTTCAGCTCCCAGCAGAGTCTGGGCTTCATGAAACGTGATCGGAAACTTCAAGATCAAGGCATTGTCTGCCCCCAACAGCAATCCTGCCGCGAACAGCATGAGCCAGGTCACGGGGACCGCGCGGAACAGTGAGTAAAGGTGGAACATCAGCGCGGACGAGTCCGGGTGTGAGAGTGAGAGAGTGTGAGCGTGTGAGGGTGACGGAGTAGGAGGTAGGTCATATCAACAGCGACCAGCCTTTACTCTCACACCCTGTAACCCTCACACCCTCACACATCGAGTTGAAGCCGAATAGCATGCGACCACCTACTTCGGCCCGTGCTCGTCCCACTTGGCGACGATTCCCTGGCGATAGGCGATGTTCCCCAGATGGGCCGCGGAAGCTGCGGAGACGCCGGCCGCGACTGGCGCGTTGGGCGTTTTGCGGTTGCGGATACATTCGACCCAGTTCGTCAGATGCACGATTTCGCCGTCGGGTTTGTCGTAGAAGTCGGCACCGCGCGGCCCCGTCCCGAGGATCAACTCAGAGGCCTGCACTTTCTTCTTGCGTTCGGGAAAGATCTGGTAGCCGCCGCGATCCATGTACAGCGTCGCATCGGAACCCATGAATTCCAGCATGGAGCCATTCCGCGCATTGCTGAAGGTCCCTTCAAAGTAGGCTTGTACGTGGTCCGGATACTGCAGCAGGCATTGAATGGAATCGGGCGTCTGCCAGACCCCTTCCGCCGCGATGAAATCGCCGATCGAAGTGGCACTCGTCGGGTGGTCAAGTTTGAGAATCCAATGGACAACATCAATCCAGTGGACCATCAAATCAGTCAGGATGCCGCCGCCAAAATTCCAGAACCAGCGCCAGTTACGGAACTGATACTCGTCGAATTCCTGCTCGGGCGCAGTGCCCAGAAAGGCCTTCCAGTTGACCGCCTTGGGGTCCACGCCGAGTGGAAAACGCTTGACGCGGTCGGCGTTGCGATTCCAGGTCAGATGGACTTTGACAACATTGCCAATCCCGCCGCTTTGAATGATTTCGCGCGCCTTCTGGATGTGCGGCATGCTGCGCTGTTGCGTGCCGATTTGGACGATGCGTTTCGATTTCGTTTCCGCGTCCAGAACGGCCTTCCCCTCGGAGAGATCATGGGTCAGCGGTTTCTCGACGTAGACGTCTTTGCCCGCTTCACAGGCCGCGATGGTCATTGGCACGTGCCAGTGATCGGGGCTGCCGATCAAGACGGCGTCGATGTCTTTCCGGTCGAGTAATTCGCGGAAGTCGCTGGCCACGATGGCGTCTGGCGCGGCGAGTTTCTTGCCGAGCTCACGGTGCGTGTCATAGATATCGCACACGGCCGCCAGCTTGACGTTGGGGATTTTCTGGAGTGCTTTCATCAGATGCTGGCAGCGGCCACCGGTACCCAGGCAGGCAATGCGCAGAGTGTCATTGGCTTGAAAGCCCAGTGCTGATTCCGTTTGCAGTCCGGCAAACAGCGCTGCCGCGGAGGTGGCTCCTGCCGCGTACAGGAAATCGCGTCGATCAACGCAGTGAGTCATGGATTGAGCCTTATCCAGATGAATTGAAGAACGGTGGAAGTGTGGCTGCATTTTGAGCGACGACACGAACCGATGGAAGGGCTAGCCCAAAAGGCGTGCGTCAGGCGTAAGCCGGATGGGTGTTGGCGAATCGCAATGAACCAGCACTTTTTCATCTGTCTCATCCGTCCCATTAGTCCCATGAATTCCGATGGGACGGATGGGACTATACTTCACGCGGTAAGGAATGAGGCCGGGTTGAAGTGTTGGAAGTTGTGGGTCATGAGGGTGGCGAGTTGGGGGCGGTGTTTTGTGGGGATGTTGTCGAGGCAGCCATCGATGGCGTGGCGGAATTCGGTGAAGTTGTCGTAGTGA